>JBBQXH010000258.1:0-4545 GCA_038209835.1 Gaiellales bacterium
CCTGCCGCAGCCGCCCGCCGAGACCGGCAGCGCTCCACCCGACGAAGGGTAGGTAGACCCGATCCCCGCCTGACGGGGCGGCGCGATGCCTGAGCTTCCCGAGATCGAGACCCTGCGGCGAGCGCTCGACGACCCTGTCAGCGCAGCGCCGGTCGAGAGGGCTGGCCCTGCCCACATCGCAACGCTCAAGACCTTCGATCCCCCGCTTCGCGCGCTCGATGGACGCCGCTTCGCAGGTGCAGAGCGCCGCGGCAAGCACCTCCTCTTTCCGACCGACGAAGGTGAGCTCGTTCTGCACATCCACCTCATGTCGGCCGGAAGGTTGAGGTTCGCCTCGCCCGGCACGAAAACGCCGAAGTCACCCGCGTTTCGCCTCGCCCTCGGCAACGGCGGTCAGCTCATCCTGACGGAGGCCGGGGCCAAGAAGCGTGCCCGCGTGGGCGTGTACCGGCCGGACGATCTCGTGCTCGAGCTCGAGCACCTCGGACCTGACGCGCTCGGGCTCGGCCCGGACCGGCTTGGCGAGATCCTGCGAAGCGACTCACGCCGGCTCCACCCTTTGCTCCGTGACCAGCGGGCAATCGCCGGGATCGGGCGCGCCTGGTCGAACGAGATCCTCCGAACGGCTCATCTCTCGCCGTACGCCCTCTCGACGGAGCTCGACGAGGACGAGGTCGTAAGGCTCGCCGCAGCGATCGACGAGGAACTCGAACGCGGACTCGCTCTGCGCGAGCGCGGGCTGGGAAACCCCAAGGTCTATCGGATCCACGACCGGCTCGCTCAGCCCTGTCCTGAATGCGGGACGCCGATCGCCCGGGTCGATTTCGAGGAGCACACGATCTACTACTGCCCGCACTGCCAGACGAACGGAAGGGTCCTGAAAGACCGTAGGCTCTCGAGGCTCTTGCGCTAGCGTTCGGGGATGAAGCAGGACGTCGATGCAGGGGTCGACCTTCAGGCCTCGTCGCCCGACATCCGTCTCGGGCTCTCCAGAGCGGGGGTGACCGGTGTCGAGCGGGCCGTCCGGATGCGCCATGGCGATGTCGACGCCCTGGTCGCCGCGGAGATCGATTGCTACGTGGATCTCGACCCGGCGCAAAAGGGCGTCCACATGTCGCGCTTTCCCGAGCTCTTCGAGGAGGCCATCGACCAGGTCGTGATGAGAGAACAGTTGCTCGTCGAGGAGCTGGCTGAGCACATCGCCTCGCACATCCTGGAACGGCAGCGCGCGCTGCACGCCGAAGTGAAGATCGCCGCGCGCTACCCGCTCGAGCGCCTCACGCCCGTCACCAGGCTGCGAACGCAGGAGCTCGTGACCCTGATCGGGATCGCCGCTGCCTCGCCAGGCTCGACGAGGCGCGCGATCGGAGTGGAGGCGACTGGCATCAACGCGTGCCCGTGCGCGCAGGGGCTCGTTCGCGACAAGGCGGCCATTCGGCTCGAGGAAGCGGGATTCGCCGACGGCGATGTCGAGCGCATCCTCGAGCTCGTCCCGATCGCGACGCACAACCAGCGCGGCCGCGGGACGCTCTATCTCGGAACGGCGGCGCGGATCATGGGCGAGGAGCTCGTGGAGCTCGTCGAGGGCTCGATGAGCTCGCCGATCTACGAGCTGCTGAAGCGTCCTGACGAGCTCTTCGTCGTCGAGCACGCCCACCTCAGTCCGCGCTTCGTCGAGGACTCCGTCCGAGTCATGCTGCGCGGCGCGCTCGACCGGTACGGCGACGAGCTCGCCGACGACGACTTTCTCTACGCTCGCCAGGTGAACTTCGAGACGATCCACACCCACGACGTTCTCGCAGAGCGCTATGGAACGATCGGCGAACTGCGCGCGGAGCTTGCGAGCGGCGCCCGTTCGGCCGCATACAGCGGCCTCAGAGACTGGCTTCAGAGCGGCGCCTGACCCGACCGCGAGCGAGACGGAGCTGGGCCCGCGGCTCCTCACCGCGAATGAGCCGGCGCAGGTTCGAGCGGTGCAGAACGAGAATCGCGAGAGCCGCGCCGATCGTGAAGCCGAGCACCGGCCACGATGCACCGAAGAGGATCGCGAAGGGGACGAGTGAGAGGCCCGCTGTGATCGAAGCAACCGACGCATATCGGAAGACGAGGAACACGGCGATCCAGAGTCCCACGGCGCAAAGACCGGCAAGCGGGGCGAGTGCCAGGATCACTCCTCCCGTCGTCGCGACGACCTTTCCGCCCCGCGCGAACCCGAGAAAGAGCGGACGCCAGTGGCCGGCGACCGCGGCGGCACCCGCGAGGGCACCGGCAAGCTCACCGCCGACAAGGAGCCCGAGAAGCGCCGCGGCTGCGCCCTTGGCCACGTCGAGCGCGAGAACCGGCAGGCCGAGCTTCCAGCCGAACGTCCGCCAGACGTTCGAGGCGCCGACGTTCCCGCTCCCGATCGTCCTGATGTCGACGCCGCGCAGAACGCGCGGAAGCCAGTACGCCCAGGGGAGGCTCCCGAGAACGTAGCCCGCCGCGGTGAGGAGAAGCTCCTTCACGGCGCCGGCTCGGTAGGTCTAAAGGCTGATCCCGTACGCCGAGATCCAGCCGTTGACGACGCCCCAGTCGAGGTTGGCGAAGAACGCGTCGATGTAGGAGGCTCGATCGGTCTGGTAGTCGAGGAAGTAGGCATGCTCGTAGACATCGAGCGCAACGAGCGGCGTCGCGTTCCAGATCGGATACGAGTTCTGTGCATCGCCTATGTAGTTGAAGAGCCGCGACTCGTCCCAATCGTACGCAGTCCAGGCCCAACCGCGGCCCGCGAGACCGGTCGCCTTCAGATCCTGGCGCCATGCCTGCACGGAGCCGAAATCGCGCTCGATCAGCTCGCGGGCGGCCCCGCCAGGATCTCCGCCCCCGCCGCCGAGATGGGCGAAGTAGACCTCGTGGTTCTTGACGCCGCCGATCGCGAACGTCAGATCGACCTTGAGTGCACGGAGATCCGAGTACACCTGGTTGGCCGCCGCCGCATCGACCTCTTTCAGCTTCCCGAGGATCTCGTTTCGCTTCGCCACGTAGCCCTGGTAGAGCTTGTAGTGGGCCTCCACGGATGCTCTCGAGATCCCGTCCATCTCGAGCAGTTCAGGCCGTAGATCGCTCGGCGCGATCTCCACCCTGTTGAATGCTAGGGTCGCCATTCCTCTCCCATCTTGTTCGTTGGGCCTCGTACGCGTAGCGCGGCGAAGAGCTTATCGTTCCAGACACGGGAGCCGCCGCATCACGACGGGTCGTCGGAGTCGTACCCAGCAAACCGACGGACGAGATCGTCCGTAGATCAACCCGTATGGCAGCAGCCTTGGCAGACACAGCCCATTCCCCGCTCGGCCCGCTCGGTCTCGAGCCGAGAACGAGCGACGGCGATCTCATCGTCAAGACCGCTCGCGGCGATCGAGCGGCCTTCGAGGAGCTCTACCGGCGCTTCGCCCGGCCGGTGCTCGGCCTCGCCGTCCGCCTGCTCGGAGACCACGGCCGAGCCGAAGACGCGGCGCAAGACACGTTCGCTGCCGTCTGGCGCTCGGCGAAGAGCTACAAGCCCGAACGCGGCACCGGATCTGCATGGCTCTTCGCCGTCGCTCGGCACGCGATCATCGATCGTGCGCGTCAGAAGACCGAGCTGACGATCGCCGAGCCGATCGAGGAGGTGTCGAGCGATGCCGGCCCCGCCGATGCAGCCGAGCAATCGTGGCTGTCATTCACGGTGCAGGCGGCGATGGAGCGACTCCCCGAGCGTGAGCGACAGGCGCTCGAGCTCGCGTACTGGAGCGGCCTCTCGCAAAGCGAGGTTGCGAGTTACCTCGACGTCCCGCTCGGGACCGTGAAGACGCGGACGCGCGCCGGGCTCGCACGCCTCGCGCTGCTTCTCGAGGAGACCCGAGGATGACCGAATCGCGCGACCTTCGTGATCTGGTGGGAGACGACGTCGGCGGCGAGGAGCTCGAGCGCCTCGCGGTCGCTGACGATGCCCTGCGCTCGACGCCGGCGCCGCCGCAGATCCCCGAGTCCCTGACCGCCGCCGTCCTCGCGATACCGGGCAGCTCGAAGAGCTCGTTCGGACGTCGTCGAGTACTAGCCGGACTCGCGCTGGCTGCATGCATCGCGGGCGCCGCCTTCGGTATCGGGTTCTGGACCGGCGACCGAACTCCGGCGGGACCAGCGACCGAGCAGATCACGCTGAACGCCACGCAGGCTGCGCCCGCCGAGGCCGAGATGGTGATCAACGTCCTGCCGGTCGACGCCGCGGGTAACTGGCCGATGGCGGCCGACGTGACCGGCCTGCCACCGCTTCCGCCTGGCGGCTACTACGAGGTCTGGCTGACGAGAGGGGACAAGCTGGCCGAGTCCTGCGGCAGGTTCGTCGTCGGCGAGGACGGAAGGGCGAAGGACGTCTGGCTGAACGCCCCGTACAAGCTCAAGGGCTTCGATCGCTGGGTCGTCACCGCGAACCTGCCCGGCCAGCCGCCGTCCGAGTGGTTGCTCGACGGTCCCGTCGTCGTGCCCGCGTAGGCTTCTCCGTGTGCAGCACCCGGCGATCGGACGCGA
>JBBQXH010000259.1:0-4542 GCA_038209835.1 Gaiellales bacterium
GAGAGGTCGGCGCGATGCACGATCGCTGTCTCGCGAAAGCCACCGTCCGGGAAGAACACGCTTCGCTCACCCGGGACGGCGCCTTCCGGGCTCGAGGAGTCGTGCATCGCCGGCAGCGCGCGCGCCGGAGAGGACGCGATCACCGTCAACCTGACCAGCTCGATCGGGATGGCGTCGAGTCGGTAGCCGTAGAACTCCTCGTAGAGACGGTTGTAGTCGGCGTAGACGGCGGCGAGCGACTCCTCGGTGATCGTGCCGGCCGGGACGAGGACCTCCTGCTCGTAGTTCTGGCCCTGGTAGCGCATCGCGATCGTCCGCCCGATCTCCGGCTGGGCGGCATCGGCGCTTTGCGCAGCGAAATCGGCTCTCGCGCGCCCTTCGACGGCGGCGAAGATCGCTCCGATCTCCTCTGCGCTCGTGCCACGGTCCGTCAGGAAGACGCTCTTGACGACGTCGACCCGAACGTCGGCGGCCATCGCGCCGAACGCCGAGCAGACCCCCGGGTTCGGCGGAACAAAGACGCGGCGCATGCCGATCGCGTCCGCGATCTCGGCGCCATGCGTCGCGCCCGCTCCTCCGAAGGCGACGAGGACGAAGTCGCGCGGGTCGATCCCCTGCTCGACCGTGACGATGCGAATCGCGTTCGCCATGTTCTCGTTCGTGACGCGAACCATGGCGGAGGCGACCTCGACGGCGTCCAGGCCGAGGCTTGTCCCGAGCCGATCAAGGGCAGCGCGCGCGAGATCTGAAGAGACGGACAAGCGGCCACCGAGGAAGTACGAGGGATCGAGGCGTCCCAGAACGAGGTCGGCATCCGTCACGGTCGCCTCCTCCCCGCCGCGGCCGTAGCACGCGGGGCCCGGGTCTGCGCCGGCGCTCTGCGGGCCGACCTGGAGGAACCCGCCGGGGTCGACCCAGCCGATCGAACCGCCGCCCGCCCCGATCGTCCTCGTCGAGACGCTCTGGACGCTCACCGGGAACCCGAACTCGATCTCGAAGTCCGACGAGTAGAGCGGTTGGCCGCCCAGAACGAGACAGACGTCGCAGCTCGTCCCGCCCATGTCGAGGCAGATCCCTTGCTCTGCGCCGCCGAGACGGGTGAAGTAAGCACCGCCGATGGCCCCGCCGGCAATCCCTGAGAGCAGGATGTGAGAGGGGCGCCCGCGCGCCTCGTCGGCGAGCGCGTGACCTCCGTTCGACTTGAGAAGCGACCAGGAACCGCCGATTCCCTGCCCGGCGAGCTCGCTGGAGAGGCCGCCGACGTACCGCTCGAGCGCAGGCTTCAGGTACGCATCGACGATCGCCGTGTTTCCGCGCTCGTACTCACGCCAGATGGGCGCGACATCGTGCGACAGCGAGACCGGCACCCCCGGGAGGGCCTTTTCGACCACATCCCGCGCTCGGAGCTCGTGCTCGGGGTTGAGATACGAGAAGAGCGTGCAGATCGCGACCGCGGCCGGATCCCCGTCGAGCTCGAGCCCGGCGAGCGCCGCTCGCAGTGCGTCGGCGTCGAGCTCGACCTCGACCTGGCCCTCCTCGTCGAGACGCTCGACGATCCCGAGACAGTCGGGCCGCGAGACGAGCGGGATCGGCTTCCGCCAGGTGAAGTCGTAGTGGTGCTTGCGATTGATCCGCTGGATGAACGGGATGTCCTCGAACCCGCGGGTCGTCAGATAGATGACTCGAGCTCCGGTACGCGTCAGCACGGCGTTGATGCCGATCGTCGTTCCGACGACGACGTACGAGACGTCGGCGGGCGAGAACTCCGCTGCCTCGAGCGCCGCCGCGACGGCGGCGACCGGGTCTTGCGGGTTCGATGCGACCTTCGAGACGAACCAGCGCCCGGTCTCGTCGTCGACTGCGACGAGATCGGTGAACGTTCCTCCCGTGTCGATGCCGACGCGAACGGCCATGTCGGTTCAGACCGTATCGATCACGAAGAGCCGCGTCGTCTCCGGACTGTGGTTGCGGCCGCGGTGGGCCTGCCCGGTCGGCAGCAGGAAGCCGTGGCCCTCGGTGAGCGCAAGCGGCTCCTGGCCGTCGTCGAACTCGTAGTGGATGGCACCGGCGAGGACGAAGCCGTGATGCCCTTCCGTACACCACTCGGGACGACCCGAGCCCGGCTGATATTCGACGACCGCCCAGCGGGCGCCGTCCATGGTGACGACTTTCGCGCGAACTCCCGGCGCCTCCTCGACCCACTCGACCAGGTCGAACCACGCTGGCTCGGCTGTTGCCACGGCTATCCCTCCATTCTCGGAATCAGCGGATCTTCGCGTCGGTCAGCGCCGCCGCCTCACGGTACGGCGCCTCCTCGCGACGAATCAGATCCGGGTTGACGCCTGCGAGGTGAACGAGCGCGATCGTGAGCTGCTGCAGCGCGAGTGCCGTCGCGGTGAGGGCCGAGACCGGCGCAGGAGCGGCCTCGAGATCGGGGATGACGATGACCCCGGCGCTCATGATCTCGGTGTCGATCGCAGCGACGACGTCTGCCGTTGCGATCAGCGCAGTTCGCATCCCGAGCCGCCGGCAAGCGAGCAGCGCCGCTTCCGCACGCTCCGTCCGGTGCTCGCGTGAGCGGCGGTCGGCCACGATCAGGACGGCGCCCGTCGACTCGTCGGCCGGAACGAGGTGCCCGTGCTGAAGGGTCTCGAGGCCCCGCATCGCAGCCGGGACGCGCACCGCCTCCTCGATCTTCAGCGACAGCTCCCGCGCGGCAGGCGCGTCGGCGCCGCTCCCGGCGGTCAGATGAAGCGCGACACCGTGAAGCCCTCGGGCAACACTCGCCGCCGCGCTGTCCGTCGCGCGCGCCTGCTCGAGGTGCGCTTCGAGCGCGGCTCGATCGACCACCGTCTCGGTGAGCGCGGCTCCAACGGCCGTCGCGACGAGAATCGGCGAGAAGTAGCCAATCGTGTGGCAGAAGGACCGATCGGCCATGGGCAGGTCGATCCTGAGATCTGCCGCCTGGGCGACCGGCGTGTCAGCCCCGGCCGCCGTGATCAGGACGGTCGCTGCGCCCGCGGCGCGAGCGGACTCGAGCGCGCCGACCGCGACCCGGGAGCGGCCGCCGTGGGACACGGCAAGCAGAAGCCCGCTCCGAGGATCGGCCGACGAGTCGAACGACTCACGGCCCTGAACGACTCCTCCTGGCGCTCCGACCGCACGCAGAGCCTCGTCGATGATCTCGGCGACGGCCTGGGCCGCGTACTCGCTCGTCCCCGACCCGACAACCGCGACCGCCTCGCCGCGCTCCCAGGCTTGCCTGACGAGGCTCGCCACCTCGGCCGCTGGATCCGCCAGCTCCTCGACGATTCGAGCGAGAGACGGCTCGAGCGCGATCATGTCCTCGGTCACCCAGGGCGGCCCCGCGCGGAGCTCTGGGAAGTATGGCTGATACCAGTCGGGAAGCTCGGGCATGGGCAGCGAGGATATCCCGCGTCACCCCTCGAATGTCACGAGGACGCGGCCGGCCTCTCCGTCGAGGCTCGCGCGAACGGCGTCGTCGGCACGCTCGAGCGGGAAGCTCGGGCCGAGCACGGAGGTCAGCTCGAGCTGTCCGGCGCGGACGTACTCGAGGACGCGAGGGAGGGCGATCGCGGGATCCTCCGAGCCGTAGAGGGAACCCGTCAGAATCTTCTCCTCGTTCGTAAGCTGGAATGGATCGAGCTCGAGCCGCGCACCGGCCGGACCCATTCCGACCGCCACGATCGTCCCGCCTCCTCGCGCCGAGCGAATCGCGAGATCGAGCGTCGCAGGTCCGCCGACCGCGTCGAACGCGACGTCTGCCTCAACGTCGAGCTCCTCGGGAGCGACGGCAGCGGTCGCACCGAGCCGGAGCGCCTGCTCGCGGCGCGCTTCGACGGGATCGACGGCGATGATCTCCGCGGCCCCGGCGATCCTCGCTCCCTGGACGACGAACTGGCCGACCCCACCCGCGCCAATGACGAGCACGGACGCGCCCGGCTCCACCCTTGCCCGGTTGAGTACCGCGCCCACGCCGGTCAGGGCGGCGCAACCGATGAGTGCAGCCTCCTCGAGGCCGATGTCGTCAGGAAGCGGGAGCGCCGCAGCTGCAGGAAGGACGATGCGCTCGGTCAGCGCGCCGATCGAGGTCATGCGGAAGACGGTCTCGTCGCCGAGACGTAGACGGGTGGTGCCGTCCGCGAGCGTCCCCCTGGCGATCCCGGCGCGGAGCGGCTCGCACGCCACCGGACGCCCGCGGCGGCATTGGGCGCACACGCCACAGGCTGGAGCCCACGAAAGGACGACGCGATCGCCGGGAGCGACGCCCGTCACGTCGCCACCGACAGCCTCGATGATCCCCGAGCCCTCGTGGCCGAGGATCATCGGCGTCGGCCGCGGCCACTCGCCGCGCACGACGTGGAGATCGGACCCGCAGATCCCTACTGCGGCCATCCTCACGAGGACGTCGCCCGGCCCGGGCTCCTCGAGCTGGACCTCGGTAATCTCGAGCGGCGAGCCGGGCGCGCGGAAGAGCGCGGCCCGCGTTCTCACTTCTTCGCCGCCACCCTCCTCGGCTTC
>JBBQXH010000260.1:0-4541 GCA_038209835.1 Gaiellales bacterium
TCGACCTTGACCGCCTTCTTCTCGGGCGTGGCGACACGAGCCTCCCGTGCCGGTTCGACCGGGATCGCCTCGGCGGCTTGCTTCGAGGGTTCGTTCGCTACCGGCTTTGCCGGCTGAGCATTCGCGCGCGGGCGTCTGCCGCGCTTTGCCGAAGCTCGTGCCATTCCGAACCTCCTCTCAGGTACCGCGTCACGCCACCAACGATGGTACGGGACACGCGCCCCGGCGTGCCAGAGTAAACGACCGCCACGGCCGGATCTTCGCACGGGAGGTACCCGGAGCCCGCCAGGGAGAGGACGGTCAGGTCGGCACGCTTCCCCGGCGTGAGCGATCCGATCTCCGCGTCGAGCCCGATCGCACGCGCCGACCCGAGCGTCGAGAGCTCGAGCGCATCGGTCGCGGACAGTGCTGTCGAGTCAGCGAGCGACGCCCGTGACAGCGCGAGCGCAGCCCGCATCTCTTCGAACATGTCGAACGAGGGCGCCGACGCCGGACTATCGGTGCCGAGGCCGACTCTGACGCCGCCGGCGCGTAGCTCGGCGAGCGGCGCGATCCCGCACCCGAGCTGGGCGTTCGAGCGCGGGCAATGGGCCACGGCGACGTCGTGGTGGGCCAGCAAGGCGATCTCGTCGTCGTCGACCTTAACGCAGTGGGCGGCGGTAACCGTGGGTCCGAGAAGCCCCTTCCCCGCCAGGTACTCGACTGATCCTGTTCCGGGGGACGGCACGCCACAGAGCTCGGCGATTCGGGTGATCGGTCCTTCGCCGTCGCGCATGAACGCGATCTCGTCGCCGGACTCGGCAAGGTGAGTTTGAACGGGAAGTTCGAGCGCGACCGCAGCCGCGAAGAGCTCGGGCCCAACCGAGTAGGCGGCATGGGGCGAAACGCCGAGAGCGACGCGATCGGAAAGCGAGCTGGCGATGCGCTCCCGATGGCGTTCGAAGGTCTCGAGGCCGGCAGCCGGGTCGCTCCCGAAGAGCTCGAGATGAACGATCGCGCGCAGCCCGAGCTCGTCGCACGCAGGTGCCGCTGCGCCGCTGTAGCTTGCGTCGGCGACTGTCGTGATGCCCGACTCGAGGCACATCGCAGCCCCGAGTCTCGCGATCCCGACGAAGTCGTCCCAGCCGATCCGGCGCTTTCGCTCGATGTGGAGGGTGAGCCACGGGCCGAACGGCAGGCCGTCGCCGAAGCCTCCGTACGCGGCGTACTCGAGATGCGAATGGGCGTTGACGAGCCCGGGCAGGATCGCCGAGTCGGCGAAATGCTCCGTGCCTCTACCGGCGGGTGCCGGCCCGACGTCGACGATGCGCCCGTCCTCCACGGTCACGGCGCCGCGCTCGAGCGGGGGGCCGTCGACAGGCAGCACCCAGTCGGCCGAGTAGACCGTCATGTCGGGTGACCTCGGTCTACGGCTGTGCGCCGCTCAGGCCGTCGGTGTCGCCGTCGGCAGCCGACTCCGCAGCCGCCTGCTTCGCCCAGCGTTTCTCGAAGTACGCGGCGAGCCAGATCGAACCTTCGAACAGGAACAGGAGCGGCACAGCCTGCAAGGTCGTCGTGATCGGGTCGATTCCCGGCAGGGCGACCGCGACCGCGAAGCAGATCACGATGCCGATGCGCCTGTTGCGGCGAAGCTTCGCCGACGACAGGATCCCGAGGCGGCACAGAGCGAGGATGAAGACAGGCAGCTCGAACAGGAGCCCGATTGCGATCGAAGTCATCGCGACGAACGAGTAGTAGTCCCGCGCCCGGACCTGGATGTTGTACTGGTCGGAGTCGAAGTTCAACAGGAACGGTGTCGCGGCCGGCATGACGACGAAGTACGAGAAGAGGATTCCGCCGACGAAGAGAAACGTCGCGAAGATGATCAGCCGGGAGATGAGGTGCTGATCCTTCTCCTCGAACGCAGGGGCCATGAACGCCCAGATCTGGTAGGCGATGATCGGGAGTGCAACCGCCAGCGCCGCGTAGAGGCTGACGGTGAACGAGGTCATGAACGGCTCCACCGGGCTGAGGGTGACGGGCTTCAACCCGTCGAGCGGCTTGTTCAGCGCGTCGAGGATCTGGCCACGAAAGCCGTAGGCGAACCCGAACGCGATCGCCACTCCGACGAGCGAGACGATGAGACGTCCCCGAAGCTCGTCGAGGTGGTCGGTCAGCGTTACCTGGTCGCCGAACCGTAGGCGACTTGGAAGGCGCAAGGCCTCTCCCGGCTAGCTGGTTGCGTTTTCGGTGGGCGTGGGAGCCGGCTGCGCCTCGGCGACCGGTGCTGCGACCGGAGCGGCGACCGGAGCTGCAGTCGCTACCGGGGTCGAAGTCGTGACGACCGGGGCGTCGACAGGCGTCGCGGCGACGACCGCGGGCTGCTGCGCAGGCTCGTCCTCCTCGTCCTCCTCCTCGGGCTTCGACTTGCCGGTGATCGAGTCCTTGAACTCGCGCATCCCGTGACCCAGCGAGCGGCCCATCTGCGGGAGGCGCTTCGGCCCGAACACGAGCAGAAGCACGAGCAGGAGCAGGAGAATTTCCCAGATACTGACGTTCGGCATGTGGCGAGAATAGCAGCGTTTCTCGCGTGGCTCGACCGGTCTCGCGCGGTCGAGGTTAAGCAGGCGTTAAGCCCCCTCAAGGCCCGTGAGGGATTACGCGACGTCCTGCAGCCGGGCTGCGCAGACGCCCGGTCGCACGAACGGCTCCAGCGAATCGGCCTCGACGTGTGCACCGAGCTCGGAAAGGGCGCCCTGCATGAGGCCGAGGTGCACGGAACACACGATCTTGCGGTAGGCGTCGGCCACCTCGCCGAACGGGCAGTGCTGCATGAGCACCGTGCGCCCGTCGTCACCCGGTTCAATCGACGGGTCGAACCCGAACTCGGCCAGAAGACTGACCACAGTTGCGATGTCCTCCTCCGCGGACGAGGAGGCAAATGGTGGCTTGCGGTCGACGAGATAGCGTCCCCACGCCTGCCCGGCGCGCTCAGCCTCCTCACCGGAATCCTGGCCCGAGCCGGCGAGATGGCTGGCGAGGATCTCTGCGAGCAGCCGATAGCCTGCCGGCTCGCCGACCTCGGCTGCGCCCGGCTGAGTCGGCGTGTAGACGAGTCGTGGCCGCCCTGGCCGGTGGCGCTCCTCCGGTGACGCCGAGACGAGCCCGGCCTCCGCGAGGAGCCGGAGATGGGTTCGCACGGTGTTCGGGTGAAGCCCTACGGAGTCAGCCAGCTGGGCGGCGTCGAGCGGGCCTTCGGACGCGCGGAGCGCCTCGAGGACGCGCACACGGCTCGGATCGGAGAGCGCTCGGTGGAGTCGCGACTCGCTTTCGTTCACGAGTTGCATTTTACCCTGCCGAAATGGTAAAAAACAAGGGCACAGTTCGTACAGTCGGACAGAGACGGAGACAATCCTTGGCGCTCTTCGAGATCAAGAACCTGCATGTCGCCCTCGAGGACGGCACCGAGATCGTGCGCGGTGTCGACCTGTCGATCGACCCGAGCGAGGTTCACGCCGTCATGGGGCCGAACGGCTCCGGCAAGAGCACGCTCGCCTACGCGCTGATGGGCCATCCGGCCTACCAGATCACGGAGGGTGAGATCCTGCTCGACGGGGAGAACCTCGTCGAGATGGAGGCCGACGAGCGGGCTCAGAAGGGCCTGTTCCTTGCATTCCAGTACCCGCATGCTGTTCCCGGCGTCAGCGTGGCGCAGTTCCTTCGCTCGGCAGTGAACGCCGTGCGCAAGGCGAGAAACGACGGCGAGGACGATCCGATCACGGTCAAGGAGTTCCGCAAGGATCTGACCGCCGCGATGGAGGAGCTGAAGGTTCCCCGCGAGATGACGAGCCGCTATCTGAACGAGGGATTCTCGGGTGGCGAGAAGAAGCGGGTCGAGATCCTGCAGATGGCGATGCTGAAGCCGCGGATGGCGATCCTCGACGAGACCGACTCGGGACTCGACATCGACGCGCTCAAGATCGTCGCAGAGGGCGTGCGCAGGCTCACCGGCCCCGAGACGGGCGCCCTCGTGATCACTCATTACCAGCGGATCCTCGACTACATCAAGCCCGACTTCGTCCACGTGTTCGTCGACGGACGGATCGTCGAGAGCGGCGGGCCCGAGCTCGCGCATAGGCTCGAGGCCGACGGCTACGACGCGTTCCTACCCCAAGCTGTGGGAGGTGCTTCCTGATGACCACATCTGAGACAGAAGTCGTCTCCGGTATCGGCAACGACTACAAGTACGGCTTTCACGATCCCGAGATCTCCGTGTTCAAGTCGAAGCGGGGTCTGACTCCGGAGGTCGTCAGGGAGATCTCCGAGCACAAGAACGAGCCCGATTGGATGCTGAACTTCCGCCTGAAGTCTCTCGAATACTTCCGGGCCCGGCCGATGCCGACCTGGGGCGGCAACCTCGGCGACATCGACTTCGAGAACATCTTCTACTACCTGAAGCCGACCGAGAAGCAGGCGAACACCTGGGAAGACCTCCCGCCCGACATCAAGAACACGTGGGATCGGCTCGGGATCCCCGAGGCCGAGAAGAAGTACCTCGCCGG
>JBBQXH010000261.1:0-4516 GCA_038209835.1 Gaiellales bacterium
CGTACGGGAGGATGATCGGCGAGGGGAAGAGGGCGTGTGCCGGCATCCCGTTCGAGATCTCGAGCGAGAGATCGACGATCTCGGTGTTGCGGTCGGACTTGACGGGACCCGTCGACACGGCGCCTCCAGCGGATGTGACAGTCCGAATATATTCGGCCGCGACGTGACGGGAGATCTCGAGGTGACGCTGGACGCCGCTGTCGTCCGTCTGACGATCGATCGCCCAGCGCAACGAAACGCGCTCACCCCCGAGCTGATCGACGGGCTGATCGGCGAGTTGGACGCCGCAGACTCGAACCCGGAGATCCGCGTTGCGGTGATCTCCGGCGCCGGGGGCGCCTTCTGCTCGGGCTACGATCTGAGTCTCCTGACGAGCCCGGGAGGCCCTGAGGCCGGGGCTGAACGTGACCACGTGGAGCGCCTCTGCTCGCGGGTTCGAGCCCTCCGGATTCCGACGATTGCGGCCGTCGCCGGCGTCGCGTCGGGCGCCGGCTGCGACCTCGCCGTCTCCTGCGATCTCCGTTTCGCCTCCGAGAACGCGCGGTTCTCGATGCCTCCGGCCCGGATCGGGATTCTCTACAGCTGGGAAGGAATCGAGCGCCTGTCCGCGCTCGTCGGCCCTGCCGTGGCGAAGGAGATGCTCTTCTCGGGGGAGTTCCTCGGTGCGGAGCGCGCGCTCGAGGTCGGACTGGTGAACAGGCTCACCGGCGCCTCGGAGCTCAATGGAGAGGTCGCGCAGTTCGCCCGTCAGCTCGTCGCGAACGCGCCACTCTCGATCGCCGCGTCGAAGCGCATTGTCGACGGCGACACGCCAGAGGCGATCGACGAGCTCCAGCGCGTCGTCTGGTTGAGCGAGGACGCACAGGAGGGGCCGCGCGCCTTTCGAGAGCGTCGCACGCCGCGTTTTCACGGGCGGTAGGGTCTTCCGCGTGAAGGCGATCATCGTCACCGGGGCGGCAGGTGGGCTGGGTGCCCGAACGGTCGAGTTCCTGGCTGCCGGAGGCGCCGGGGTGCTCGCGGTCGACGTCGACGCCGATCGGCTCGGGGCGCTCGGCACATCGGGTGACGTCGTGCCTCACGTCGCCGACGTGAACGACGGGGACGCCGTGCGCGGCGCCGTCGAGACCGCCGTCGAGCGCTTCGGACACTTGGATGGAATCTTCAACAACGCGGCGATGCTCGGCCCGATCGCGCCCGTCGACGAGTACCCGGAGGACGCGTTCGAGGAGATCTTCCGCGTCAACGTGCGCAGCGTGTTCCTCGGCATGAGGTACGCGGTGCCAGCCCTCCGTGCCGCGGGCGGCGGAGCGATCCTGAACACAGCCTCGACGGGCGGGATGATGGGCTGGCCGAACATCGCCGGCTACGTCAGCTCGAAGCACGCGGTCGTCGGCCTGACCAGAACGGTCGCCCTGGAGCTCGCCGGAACCGGGATCCGCGTCAACGCCCTGTGCCCGGGTCCGATGGACACGACGATGATCTGGGAGGTCGGCGAGGCGATGGCTCCCGGCGATCGCGCCGAGCAGGAGCGGCTCCTCGCCGGCACGATTCCCGTTGGGAGGCTCGGCCGTCCCGAGGAGGTCGCGTCGTTTGCGAGCTGGCTCCTGCTCGAGGGACCCGAGTACCTGACCGGCGCCGTCCTTCCGGTGGACGGCGCGCAGACGACCGGCTGAACCGACGGAGGAGAGAAACCGTGCCCTACGCGAACGTGAACGACCATCGCATCTACTACGAGTTCACCGGCCCCGAGGACAAGCCGCTGATCCTGCAGTTCGGAGGCTCGCTGTTCGGGCGGGACAACTTCGCGATGGTGAACGACGGCTTCCGCGAGAACTTCCGCCTGCTCTCCTACGACGCGACCGGCTACGGCCGCTCCGACTGTCCGATCGAGAACTACTCCGTCGAGGGCTGGGCCGACGAGGGCGCCGGGCTGCTCGACGCGCTCGAGATCGAGAAGGCACTCGTCCACGGCACGTCCATGGGCGGCATGGTGGGCATCGCGTTCACGGCCAAGTACCCGGAGAAGACGATCGCCACCTGCGCCGACTGCGGCATGGCGCGCTGTGATGTGCATCGCCGGACGATGTTCCGCAACTGGCGGGTGCTCTCGGAGGGGCTCCCGCTCGACGAGCTCTCCGACCTCGTCACGATCCAGGCGGTCAGCGCCGACTTCATCGAGGAGAACCCGACGATCTTCGAGATGGTGCGCTCGGTCATCCGCAAGAACTCGCCTTACACGGTGCGTCACGCGTGCCTCGCGATGGAGCAGATGGATCTCGAGCCGCTCGCACGCACGATCCGCCGGCCGATCCTCTTCACGAACGGCACGCGCGACATCATGACGCCGCCGCGGCTTGCGCCATCCGGATTCAGCGCTGCCCAGATCGTCGAGGCGGTACCGGAGTGGGGCCGGCTCTACGAGTTTCCGGAGATCGGGCACGCCGACCTGCTGGAGGCACCCGAAGAGGCCGTCGAGGTCGTCACGGCGTTCTTCCACGAGGTGCTCGAGTCAGACCGCTGATCCCAGCGACTGCGAGCAGCGCGAGCGCGAGGCCGGCCGCGATCGCTCCGAAGAGGAAGGTCGCGCGCGGGGAGACGTGATCCCAGAGGAGCCCGGCGGTGATGCTGGCCACGAGCAGCGCGCCACCGGTCGCCGCGGCGAAGATCCCGTACGCAGTTCCGCCCGCCCGTTCCGGCGCGTGATCCGCGACCCATGCTCGTGCGACGCCCTCGGTAGCCGCGATGTAGACGCCGTAGACAACGAATAGGGGCCAGACTGCCCAGGACGCGGGCGCGTAGGCGAAGCCGAGGTAGACGAGGAGGAAGACCGCAAGCCCGCCACCGAGCACAGCGGGCCGGGGGACGCGATCGGAGAGCGCCCCGAACGGCCACGAGAGCGTCGAGTAGACGAGGTTGTACCCAGCGTAGGCCAGCACGACGAGGGTGGTCGCGAGGCCGAGGTTCTCGGCCCGGAGGATGATGAACACATCGCTCGAGTTCCCGACCGAGAACACGACCCAGATCCCGAGAACCACCCAGAACGCGCGCGGCAGCGTGCCCGTCTCCTCACGCGAACGCTTGCGAGCGGCCGCGCGGCTCTTGACCTCGCGCACTCGCACGAGCAGGAGCAGCGTGACGAGAGCCGGTATGACCGCTAGCCAGAGAATCGTGCGAAACGACGATCCCGCCGCGAGGAACGCGACGGCCACGAGCGGGCCGATGACCGCCCCCGCGGTGTCGAGGGCCTGGTGATAGCCGAAGGCCGACCCGACGAGGGCCGGCTCCGTCGAGTCCTTGATGAGCGCGTCGCGCGGCGCGGTTCTCGACGCTTTCCCCAGCCGATCGACAAGCTTGGCGCCGAGGACATACCCCCACGCTGGCGCGGCGGCAAGCATCGGTCGCGCAACTGCCGTCGCAACGTAACCAGCAACGATCCAGGGCTTGCGGCGCTCGTCCATGCGGTCGGAGAGCCATCCCGAGACGCCACGTAGCCCGACGGCGACGCCCTCAGCGATGCCCTCGATCAAGCCGACCACCGCGACCGGAGCACCGAGGGTCACCGTCAGGAAGAGCGGCACGATCGGGTAGACGAGCTCGCTCGCGAGATCGTTCGCGAACGACACCCAGCCGAGGGCGCGAACGTTCGGCGGAAGCCTCCGGGCGGCCTCGACGATCTTCAGCAGCGTCACGGGTTGGCCAGTCGAAGACCGCCGCGGTCGACCCCCGGGCCGAGCGCGCGGAGTGCCGGGATCGTCTCGCTCGTCACGAGCCCGGTCTCACGAGTCGTCTCGTCGACGATCTCCCACCACCGCCTGATCGCTTCCGGCCTGTCGATGACGGTCGTCACAACCGGTGTCTGGCGCCGGATGCTGGTCATGGTATCGCCGTGAGGCGCGTGATCTCCCGAGTAACCCCAGATCCCGCGCACGGTTGTGGCACCGGCCGCACCGGCCGCACCGGCCTCGCGAAGGCGGCGCACGAGTTGCACGTGGAGCGGATGACCGTCGACGTGCGCCTGCTCGGCCGAGTAGACGGTCAGCTTCTGCCAGAGCCCGAACCCGGCCCCGTCCAGCTCGGGGAGACGCGGCAGATCGGCGGGTCGGGCACCATCCCGCTTGCCCACGTGGACGCGCTCGAAGGTCACCTGTGGCGATGGGAGGATGACGCTCAATTCGTCGAGAGCGTTGCCGAAATATGCGGCAGCGCCAACCGAGACGATCGCGATCGGGACAGACCGATTCGCGGAGAAGAATCTGGCGCGCTGCCGATCCCCATCGACGATGCCGTCGATGCCGAGGAGCACAGTTGCTCCGGCGACGCCGTGCCGCCGAAGGATGTCGACCACCGCTCGGAACCCGGGAGGCCCGGTGCGACCAAGAGAGATCGTCAGCTTAACGTCGCAGGTCGGATCCAGGTCCGCGGCGCCATCCCAGCCGGCGACGCGAGCGCGCTCGAGCGTCACGAGCCCTTGGGTGACGAGGCCGCGGACAGCCGGAAGCGCGGCGCCGATCCTGGT
>JBBQXH010000262.1:0-4512 GCA_038209835.1 Gaiellales bacterium
ACCGGGAGCCTGGGGTCGTCGAGAACGAGGACAGCCGTCCCGTCCTGGAGCTGCTGGAAGGTGAACCGGTAGAAGTTCGATGACGTCAGCCGGTCGATCGTCGCGACCTCGGAGGGTGCGATGTCACCGGGAGACGGCGGAACGGCCGGCGAGAGCGTCGTCTGGAGCGGCTTGCCGAGCTCCGGCTCGACGGGGCCGCGCTCGAAGAAGAGCGCAAAGCTCGCGGGGTTCCCGGGCGCAGGCGGTAGGAAGGCCACGACACGATCGAACCCGTCGACGTAGCGGAACGTATAGAGCGCGAGCTCGAGCGCCTCGCGGCGGAGGAGCCGCAGTCGCGCCACCGACGGGTTTCCTTCGGCGATCGAGCAGTTCTCACCGAGCCCGCACATGATGAACACGACCGTGTCCTCAGGGGCCAGGACGTTGACCGGGGGCTCGCCCGTCGACTCGGTCGGGAGATGCCGGATGGCGATCGCACCGATCGGCACGTCCTGGATGCGCGGGGGCGTGGCCTGGATCCCGACGAGCTGCTGACCGCTCGGCAGGCGGTAGGCAGGGCCGACGTGATCGGCGATCTGCTGAGCCTTCTGGGTGTCGTCCCCCTCGGGCTTCCAGATCGACCAGGCCGGCCCGTCGGTGTGCCCCGGTTTCGTGAGCGCGACGACGAGGCCTCCGACCGCGGCTCCGAGCACGAGCCCGAGCAGAAGGTAGACGACGAGGAAGCGCCCGCCGAAGCCCTTGCCAGAACCACTGGCACGCTGCGGGGGCACGATCGCTGCGACCGGAACGCTCTCGACCGGAGCGTCCTCGACCACCGCCGGGCTCTGCTCCGGGACTAGAGGGTCGGCCACGTCTCGTCCTTCGTGAGATCGGCCTCCGGAATGCTGAGGCTCGCGTGCTCGAGCAGCTCGACGACCTCGTCGCCATGCAGCTCCCTGCGCTCGACGAGGACGCTTGCGATGTGGTCGACAGCCTCGCGGTTCGCCTCCACGAGGAGGTGCGCCCGCATGTAGGCCTGCCCGAGGAGCTGCGTCGCCATGGCGCGCTTCTCCGGGTCGGAGAGGACGCCGGCGATCGGGTCTTGCTGGAAGGGCCCGCCGCTTCCGGACCGGTTCATGATCTGGGTGCCGATGCGCTGGAAGCGCTTCTCCATCTTCTTCCGGAGCTCATCGACCTCGTCCTCGGTTCCCGAGGAGGCGCCCAGGTCGATCGTCTCGGGCGCCATCGCGCACGACCCGACCATCCAGGCAGCGCGTGCGGTCGCGCTCTGCACGTCGCCGCCGACGCCGGTCGAGTTCTCTCCGTAGAACACCCGCTCGGCGGCCATTGCTCCGAGCGTCCAGGTCAGGCGGCCCATCTCCTCGTGGCGCCACGAGCTGAACCGCTCCTCCTTCTCGAGCGCCTGGTGATGCCCGAGCGACCGTCCGCGCTTTCGGATCGACAGCCTCGTCGACTCGGTGCCGCGCATGTAGACGTGCGCGCAGACAGCGTGACCGGCCTCGTGGATGGCGACGGCTCGGGTCTCCTCCGGGACGTACTCCTGATTGACGGCCGTCCCCGACTCGATGGTCGTCATCGCGTCGACGATGTCCGTCCAGCCGAACCGCTCGCGCCCCTCGAAGTGGGCGACCGTGAGCGCCATCGAGCAGACCTGCTCGATCATCGCCGGGGAGTAGCCGTTGGTGATGCGAGCGAGCTCCTGGCGACGCTTGTCGGTGTCGAGGTCGGGCTCGTGATCGACCTTCCCGAGGTAGAGGTTGAAGACGTCGAGGCGATCCTGCTTGGTGGGAGTGCGGAACCAGACGTGGCGCCCCATCCGTCCCGGGCGCGTGAGCGCGGGGTCGAGCACCTCGAGCGGGACGTTGCACGCGCCGACGAAGAAGATCTGCTCGGTACGGGGCTTGGGCTTCGGGAGCCTCGCCGACGCCTTTCCGAGCCGCCTCGGGATGATGTAGGTCGCGTCGAGGAAGGTGTTCAGCCGGTTCGTCCAGAAGCGCCGCCAGAAGGGCGGATCGCCGATCCCGTCCATGACGATGAGCAGCTGGTTCAGTGCGAGACCGCCCCCGCCGCCGCCCATACCGCCCATCCCTCCCGGGAAGACGAAGTTCGAGAGCCTTCCCACGAACGCGGGGTACGGAGAGACGGACTGCGGCGCGCGCTCCTGGAAGAGCCGCTCACGCCAGGCCCTGGTCTCGAGGACGAGATCGCCCGTCGGGGTCAGGGCGCCGTTCGGGCCGTAGAAGCAGTAGTCGTGGAAGCTCGCAGGATCGGCCGTCGTGAAGCCGCTGCCGCCTTGCCCGAGGCTCTGGCGGCGCATGCCAACAGCGTCGATCTCGTCGATGAAGACGATGCACTGTCCGCCCCACTTCCGGGCGAGTCGCTTGGCCTTCGCCGACAGAAAGCGAACGATGACGACGTCCATCCCGATGAACGTCTGCGCGAAGCCCGAGCCCGGAATCGAGACGAACGGCGCGTTGAAGTTCGTCGCGATCGCCTTCGAGAGCATCGTCTTGCCGGTCCCCGGTGCGCCGAGCAGCAGCAGGCCGCGCTCGCGCTTGCCGCCGGCCCCCTCGAACGCCTCGCCAGACTGCCAGAGGTTGACGACCCGCCGGACCTCCTCCTTGGCTTCGGCCTGGCCGCGGACGTCGTCGAGCTTGACGCCCCAGTCCGCGTCGCCGGGCTCGTAGGAACGGATCTGCGAGATCCCCATGAAGGCAAGGGGCCCGAAGAGAATCAGGAAGTTGAAGATGAAGAAGAAGGGCAGGATGATCATCTGCAGCCAGATCCCGGACGAGAAGAGGTAGCCGACGGCGTGCGGGATCGACAGCGCGGCGTCGACCCACGATTGCTCGCCCGGATCCCGGACGAACAGCCGGATGACCCAGACGATCGTGATGATCAGAACGATCCAGAAGACGAGGCGGAACCGCTTCCTCCAGTACCAGACCCTGCGACGGTTGACGACGTCCTCCTCGCGGGCGGCCTCCCCCTCCTGCCCGAAGAGCGTCGGCCACGGGATGAAGCGGCGAGAGACGACGTCGACCGCCCCGCGGAAGACGATCACGCAGAGGAACGACGCCAGCAGCGACCAGCCAACCCCCCAGCCGACCTGGTTGTGGAACCAGACGAAGAGCACGGGGAACGTGATCGCCGCGACGAGCGTCGCGACCCGTCCGAACCGCCGCCACTGACTGGCCAACTGGTTCGGCTGCGCCGGAGCGGCCGTACCGAGATCACCGGCGGCCAGAGTCATCGGCAACCGCTCCTCGCTCGTCGAATTTACGGAGCGACGATCTCGTGCCATAGGCGAGGAGTGTAGCTCGGCGTCACCACGTCGGTGTATTCGACGCGATGCGGGAAACCGGATTGCCGGGCGTTCGTTCGGCGCTAGACGCGCCGGGCGCCTTCGTACGTGTCGCGGTAGTACCCGGAGCTGATGTCAGAGATCTTCACGACGTCGCCCGTGTGCGGCGCGTGCACCATCTGCCCGCCGCCGATGTAGATCCCCATGTGGCCGAGCCCGTGGAAGAAGACGAGATCGCCGGGCTGCAGCTGGTCGTAGGAGACCGCCACCCCGACCTGCCAGAGGGAGCCGGTGTAGTGCGGGAGCGACACGCCGACCTGCCCGTAGGCCCACACGACGAGGCCCGAGCAATCGAAGCCGCTGGGCGATGCGCCGCCCCAGACGTACGGGACGCCGAGCATGCTCATGGCGTAGTCGACGGCCGAGCCGCCGCTGATGCTGGGCGGCGCCGTCCCGATCCCCGAGGGCTCCGAGATGATCGTCGCCTCGTCCACGCTCACGCCGGCGTCCGCAGCGGCCTGTACGACCCTTTCAGCCTCGGCCTGGCGCTGCTGCGCTTCTGCTGCGAGACGAGCCTGCCGCGCGCGCTCCTCGGCCTCGAGGTCTGCGATCTGATCCTTGATCGAGTTGTAGAACGCCTCGCGCTCGGCGAGCTGCCCCTCGATCGACTGCTTCTGCGCCGCTCGGTCGGAGACGACCTGGGCCTGCTCGGCCCGGTCGCTCTCGAGCTGCTTCTCCTGCTTTCGCACGTCGTTTCGCGCATTTCGGACTGCTTTGATGATTTGCACGTCCTGCGAGGAGATCCGCTTGACGCTGTCGATGCGATCGAGGAGATCGTCGAGATTTGCGGCGCCGAGGATGACCGAGATCACATCCTCCTGATTGCTCGTGTAGAGGGCGACGATGCGGTCGGCGAGGTTCTTCTGCGCGACCGTCAGCGCCTTCTTCGCGATGACCAGGTGGCGCTGATTCGTCTCGATCGCGGCATCCAGCTCGCCGAGGCGGTAGTTCGCCTCGTCGTAGGCGTTGATCGCGACCTCGAGGGAGTTGTCGATCTCCTGGAGCTGGGCGAGGACGGAGTCGGCCTCAGCCTTCTTCGCCGCGATCTCACCTGGGCTGGCCTGGCTCGCTGCCACGGCCGCGAGGGCCGTGAGCGACGCCACGAGGAGGACAACGATTCTCCTCCGCGTATGAGAGATCATCGGCCC
>JBBQXH010000263.1:0-4507 GCA_038209835.1 Gaiellales bacterium
CCCGATCTTCGACCCGATTCCGGTTCGCCCGGGCGCCCACTACCACATGGGCGGCGTCGAGACCGACGAGTGGGGCGCCACCGAGCTGACGGGCTTCTACGCCGCCGGCGAGTGCGCCTGTGTGTCGGTGCACGGCGCCAACCGGCTGGGTGGGAACTCGTTGATGGAGACGATCACCTTCGGCCGGCGCTCGGGGAGAGCGGCCGCCGAGTGGGCGCTCTCTCATACGACGATCACTGTTCCCGAGTCCGTCGAGCGCGATGCCGAGCGCGAGGTTCAGCGCCTGCTCGACAGGACCGATGGCGAGCGGCCGTACGCGATGCGCGACGAGCTCGGCGCTTCGATGCTCGAGAACTTCGGCGTCTTCCGCCGCGAGGACGAGATGGTGCGCCAACAGGAGATCATCGGCGAGCTGCGCGAGCGCTACCGGAACGTCTACGTCGAGGACAAAGGGAGCGTCTTCAACAACGACCTGACGAACGCGATCGAGCTCGGCTGCATGCTCGACGTCGCCGACTCCATGCTCGTGGGCGGGATCGCGCGCCAGGAGAGCCGCGGAGCCCACTCGCGCCCTCACGATTTTCCCACGCGTGACGATGAGAACTTCATGAAGCACTCGATCGTCAACTGGGTCGACGGCGCCCCGAGGCTCTCCTACAAGCCCGTCCGCATGACGAAGTGGGAGCCGCAGGAGAGGAAGTACTGATGGGCCTGCATCGTCGAGTCATGGGCGTCGTCCCGGTCGCTCTCGTCGTCCTCGTGCTCGCAGCCTGTGGAGGAGGCGGCGGCGGCGAGGTCGCGACGACACCAGACGGCGGAAACGCCGTCCTCGCGTCCGCCGCAGAGCAGACCCGCAGCGCCGGGAGCTCCAAGGTCTCCTTCAACCTCGTCACCGACCTCCCGAAGGCGATCTCGGAGAAGCCGGTGACGTTTACCGGCGAGGGCGTCTTCGACTACGCGAACCGCACGGGAGAAGTCACCTACGACTTCTCGGAGCTCTTCAAGTCGCTCGGGCAGAACTCGAACGACCCCGTCGAGATGCGCTTTCTCGGAGATGTCTTCTACATGAAGTTTCCGCTCATCACGAACTTCCTGCCGGATGCCGGGCCGTGGCTCAAGTTCGATCTCAACACGCTCAGTCAGGAGGGCGGCATCGACCTGAGCCAGCTTCAGCAGCTCGGGCAGAGCGATCCGTCGCAGGCGCTCGACTACCTCCGCGCGACGGGATCGGTCGAGACGGTCGGCACCGAGCAGCTCGACGGCGTCGAGACGACGCACTACAAGGGGACGATCGAGCTCGACAAGGTCGCGGACCAGGTTCCGGCCGAGTCGCAGGAACAGGTTCGCAAGGCGATCGACCAGCTGAAGAAACAGACGGGTCTCACCGAGATCCCGACGGATGTCTGGGTCGACGCTGACGGCCTCGTTCGGAAGATGACCTTCACCTACACCGCGAAAGTGCCTGTGCCCGGCGAGGACACGCAGGACGCGACATCGACGGTGACCATGGTGTTCTCCGACTTCGGGGTCGACGTGAACGTCGAGGCCCCGCCGGCCGATCAGGTGACCGACCTCGCCGCTCTGACCGCCCTCGCGGGCGGCTCGTCGTCGAGCTGAGAGAGGGAGAGAGGATGGAAACGTGCAGGTAGGTCTCAAGGTCTGGCGCTTCGATCCGTCGAGCGGAGAACGCCGGTTGCAGGAGTACGAGATCGACGCGCCCGAGGAGGCGACGCTGCTCGACTGCCTCGACATCGTCAAAGACCGCTACGACGGCACCCTGGCCTACCGCAAGAGCTGCCGGATGATGATCTGCGGCTCCTGCGGGATGCGGATGGACGGGGGGGCGGTGCTCGCGTGCAAGACCCGAATGTACGAGGTCGCCCAGGCGGGCCACGTACCGGTCATCTCGTCGATGGGAAATCTCCCCGTCGTGAAGGACCTCGTCGTCGACATGGGGCCGTTCTGGTCGAAGATCCGGGCGATGAAGCCCTGGCTCCAGACGGGCTACGAGGAGATCCCGGAGAAGGAGTTCATCGCAACTCCCGAGCAGATGGCGCCGATCCACAAGGAGTCGCTCTGCATCATGTGCGGCTGCTGCGTCTCCGAGTGCAACTCGATGGAGTCGGATCCCGAGGTCCTCGGGCCGGCTGCGCTCGCGAAGGGCTTCCGGTTCGTCGGAGACCCTCGAGAGCGAAACCAGGTCGAGCGGCTCGAGTCCTACAGCGAGGAGCACGGGATCTGGGACTGCACCCGGTGCTACTTCTGCAACGAACGCTGCCCGAAGGGGGTCGATCCGCGCGACGCGATCGCGAAGCTCGGGGCCGAGGCGATGAAGGCCGGGATCGATCAGGACATGGGCGCGAAGCACGCGAAGTGGTTCGTGACCTCGGCGAAGACGACCGGCTGGCTCCGCGAGACCGAGCTCGTGCCGAAGACCCAGGGGATCGCGCAGGCGCTGAAGGAGACGAAATTCGCGCTCTCGCTCGCGAAGCGCGGCAAGGTGCCGCTGCCGTTTCCCCCGCACGTCGCGAAGGACGTCAAGCAGTCACGCGCCCTCTACGACATCGTCAGGGAGCAGGGGGTCAGCGGAGCGTCCGGCATCGTCCAGGGTGAGCACGCGCTCGGGAAGATCGAGCCCCACCACGACTCGGACGAGACCGAGCGGGGGCCGTACGGGCCTGGATCCTTTCCGAAGCCCTATCTTCCGGACACCGAGCCCGAGCCCGCCGGAACTGCGTCGTGAACCGCGTCGCCTACTACAAGGGCTGCCTCGCGTCCCTCTCCGCGAAGGAGCTCGACATCTCGACGCAGGCGCTCGCCCCGAGACTCGGGATCGAGCTCGAGGAGCTCGAGTCGGTGACCTGCTGTGGCGCCGGCGACATCCACGAGGCCGAGCCGGACTACTACCTCCACCTCAACGCGCGGATCCTCGCCTATGCAGAGGCAACCGGCTGCGACACGCTGATGACGATCTGCAACGTCTGCACGCTGAACCTTCGCCAGGCGGACTTCGAGCTGAAGAACGACGATGGCCTGCGGGCTCGGATCAACGAGAACCTCGAGTCGGTGGGAGCGCCGCCGTACAGCGGCGGCGTCGACGTCAAGCACCTTCTGTGGATGATCGCCGAGGGCGACGGGTACGAGAAGCTGAAGGGCGTTGCGCATCGCGGCCTCAAGGGCCTCAGGATCGCGCCGTTCTACGGCTGCCAGATCCTGCGGCCGTCGAAGCTGCTCGGCTTCGACGACCCCGACAGGCCGACGTCGCTCGAGGCGATCATCGACGCATGCGGCGGGGTCGCGGTCGACTACCCCGCGAAGATCAAGTGCTGCGGCTTCCCGATCATCCAGGCTCGTGAGGAGCTCGCGCTCGGTGAGTTGATCCAGCCGATCCAGCAGGCCATCGACGCCGGCGCTGACGCGATGGTCACGCCGTGCCCGCTCTGCCATCTCTCGCTCGACGCCTGGCAGCAGAAGCTCGAGGCCCAGACCGGAAAGAGCTTCCAGATGCCGATCTTCCACCTCTCGCAGCTCATCGGCGTCGCAGCCGGGCTCGAGGAGTCCGAGCTTCGCTTCAAGCGCCACGTCGTGTCGATGCAGCCGGTCGTCGAGAAGCTCGAGACCGTCTAGAGTCCGCGAGCCGTGGGAAAGAAGCTCCTCGTGGTGGCACTCGCTGCCGCTGCCGCCGCCGCGCTGATCTCCTCTCGCCGCCGCGGCAAGGTCGTCGGCGATCCGTCGGGCAACGGCGCCGCTCCGGGGACGGGCGACGACGTGCGTCGCGCCGTCGACGAAGCCCGTGGGCGGATCCGCGCCGAGCACGAGTAGCGGCGCGATGGTTGAGTCCACGGAATCGCCTTCGCCGGGGTGCCAGCCGGCCGCTCTGGGGCGCGATGGCGGCGCGCAGGCGAGGCCGGACGCCTCGGCAAGCGCCGCCATCGCGAAGCGCACGTCCTCGTGGGCGTGGCCCGCAGGGCCTCGGTCACGAGGACGGAAGCGGCCCAGATTCGCCGGATGGTGCATCCGGCAGCGCGAGGTCGTGGGATCAACCATCTAGAGATGGGCCGGTCGGCCCGGAGGATCGTCCGCGGCGCACTGGCGGTTTCTGCCGCCGGTCTCGCCTGGGGACTCTTCGAATCGCAGTGGGTCGAGCGACGGGTCCTGGACGTCGGGATGCCCGACCTGCCCCACGGCCTCGACGGCCTCCGCATCCTTCACCTCTCCGACTTCCATCTCGGGGCGCGTTCGCTCAACGCGCTCGCCGTCCGGAAAGGGGTGGACTGGGGAGCTGGGCTCGACAACGACCTGGTCGTCGTCACCGGCGATCTCGTCTCGAACCCTCGCGGCGAGGAGAGGCTGCTCGAGTTGCTTCCGCGAGTCGGCGGCCGATTCGGCACCTACGCGGTGCTCGGCAATCACGACGTCGCGATCACGCGCGACCCGTTCAGCGGCGCCCGGGAGATCGACGACCTCGCCGCCGCCGGCGCGGTTCTCCTCCGCGACGAGACCGTCA
>JBBQXH010000264.1:0-4464 GCA_038209835.1 Gaiellales bacterium
CCCGGTGAGCTCCGCACCCGGAACGATCCGCGGCGACTTCGCGATCGCGATGCCGAACAACCTCGTCCACGGATCGGACTCGCCCGAGTCGGCGGCGCGGGAAATTGCACTCTGGTTCTCCGATGACGAGCTCGTCTGACCACGTCGAGCGGAATCGTTCGGAGTGGAACTCGGATGCTCCCCGGTACGTCGATCCCGGCCGGAGGGCCTGGGCCAGCGCGGAACCGTCCTGGGGCATCTGGGGTGTCCCGGAGGCGGAGCTCCGCGTTCTTCCGGACGTTGCCGGGAAAGACGTGATCGAGCTCGGTTGCGGCACGGCATACTGGTCGGCCTGGCTTGCGCGCCGCGGTGCGAAGCCCGTCGGGATCGACATCTCCGAGGAGCAGCTCGAGACCGCCCGGCAGTTGCAGGCCGAGCACGGCCTCGGCTTCCCGCTCCTTCACGGCAACGCCGAGCAGGTGCCGCTTCCGGACGAGAGCTTCGATCTGGCGTTCTCCGAGTACGGCGCCGCGATCTGGTGCGATCCCTACCGCTGGATCCCTGAGGCGGCGAGGCTCCTGCGACCGGGCGGCGAGTTGATCTTTCTCGGGAACTCGACGCTGCTCATCTTCTGCACGCCCGACGACGGCTCGACCACGTCGGACCGCCTCCAGCGCGACTACTTCACGATGCACCGGTTCGAGTGGCCCGGCGAGGGAGGCGTCGAGTTCCACCTCGGGTACGGCGACTGGATCCGCCTCTTCCGGGCCAACGCGCTCTCCGTCGAGGATCTCGTCGAGCTTCAGGCACCTGCCGGCGGCGACCCCGGTCAGTGGGACTTCGTTACGGTCGACTGGGCGAGGCGCTGGCCCTCGGAGCAGATCTGGAAGCTGCGCAAGGACGCGTGACACGCATCCTCCTGGCATCGACGTCACCCCAGCGCCGCACCATCCTGAGCCAGCTGGGACTTCCCTTCGACGTCATGGCCCCGCGCTACGAGGAGCACGATCCGCCTGACCTCGCTCCGGTCGAGGCCGTCAAGCTGCACGCGCTGGGCAAGGCGCGGTCGGTCCTGGACGAGGCGGCTGGCAGGCTCGTTCTCGGCGTGGACACGACCGTCGTGCTCGACGGCAGGATGTTCGGGAAGCCCCCGTCGCCTGAAGCGGCGCGAGCGATGCTGGGGGAACTGGCCGGCCGGACGCACGAGGTGGTCTCGGGCCTCTGCCTGCTCGACGGGATCGCCGAGGAGCTCGAAGACGAGACCACCTCCGTCTCGTTTCGGCCGCTCAGCGGGGCCGAGATCGACGCGTACGTCACGGTGGGGGAGTGGGAGGGCTGCGCCGGCGGCTACGCGATCCAGGGGCGTGGAGCGGGACTTGTGGAGCGGATCGAGGGCGACTACCTGAACGTCGTCGGCTTGCCCGGCGCGCTGCTCCTGCGTTTGCTCATGAGGAGAACGTGATCCCGCCCCGAAAGCCTCATCTACACTTGTCGAGAGCCTCCTGATGGGATTTCTAGGCTATCTGGGCGGCCTGGGTGGCCGGGACATGGCGGTCGACCTGGGAACCGCGAACACGCTCGTTTACGTGCGCGGTCGCGGCATCGTTCTTTCAGAGCCGTCCGTCGTCGCGATCGATCAGCGAACCGGAGAGGTTCATGCCGTGGGTGTCGAGGCAAAGCGCATGCTCGGGCGCACGCCGGGAACGATCACCGCGATCCGCCCTCTGAAGGACGGCGTGATCGCCGACTTCGACGTCACCGAGCAGATGCTGCGGCACTTCATCCACAAGGCAAACGGCAACCGCTTCGCGCATCCGCGCGTCATCGTGTGCGTTCCCAGCGGTGTCACCGGAGTCGAGAAGCGCGCGGTCGAGGAGGCCACGCTCTCAGCCGGAGCCCGTCAGGCCTACCTGATCGAGGAGCCTATGGCCGCGGCGATCGGCGCGGGACTCCCGGTTTCCGAGCCGACCGGGAACATGGTCGTCGACATCGGCGGCGGCACGACCGAGGTGGCGGTCATCTCGCTCGGCGGGATCGTTGTCTCGCAGTCGATCCGCGTCGGCGGCGACGAGATGGACGAGGCGATCACGAACCACCTCCGCAAGGAGTACAAGCTCCTGATCGGCCAGCAGACGGCCGAGGAGGTCAAGCTCGAGATCGGCTCGGCCTGGCCGCTTCCGGAGGAGGTACAGGCCGAGGTCAGGGGTCGCGACATGCTCTCCGGGCTTCCGAAGACCGTGGTAATCGGCTCGGAAGACGTGCGGCGCGCGCTCGACGAGCCGGTCGACCAGATCCTCGACGCCATTCGCGGCACGCTCGACAAGACCCCGCCCGAGCTCGCCGCCGACATCATGGATCGCGGGATCGTCCTCGCCGGCGGCGGCGCGCTGCTCTCCGGTCTCGACCAGAAGCTCCGTCAGGACACGCACATGCCCGTGCACGTCGCGGAGTCGCCGCTGACCTGCGTCGCGGTCGGCTCAGGACGAAGCCTCGAGGAGTTCGAGGCGATCCACCGCTCCGCCCGGGCTCGGAACAAGAACGGCTACGGGAGACGACGCTGAGCCTTCGCATCGGGCTCTGCCCGACGCCGCGAAGGCGCGCCTGTACCGAGCCCTCACGGGCTCGGTGAAGCTTCGCATCGGGCTCCGCCCGATGCTGCGCGCGCCTTGCGGCGCTTGCGGGCCGAATCGTTGCCTACACTGGTAGTCCCGTGCCACGTCAACGAACAGCACGGATCTCCAGGCTGGGGGCGTTCCCGCAACCGCCGAGTTCCTCCCCGAAGACCAGGGGCATCACAGCCCGGCGCCTCGTTGCCGGCCTGCTTGTCGTTGCCTCGATCGTGATGCTGACGGTGTATCTTCGCGAGTCCGACGAGGGCACGCTGCATGGCGCCCAGCGCCTGGGACTGGCTGTTCTGACGCCGTTCCAGGTTGCCGGGGAACGCATCGCTCGGCCCTTCCAGGATGCCTACGGGTACGTCTCCGATCTGACGGATGCGAAGGCGCAGAAGGACGAGCTCACCGCGCAGATCCAGGCGCTTCGCGACGAGGTGATCCAGTACCAGACGGCGGCACAGGAGAACGAGAGTCTGCGCAAGACGCTCGGGTTCATCGACGGGTCTCGCTTCCCGCAGGACTTCACGGCCGTCACGACCCGCGTGATCGCGCAGCCTGCCAGCGCGTACGACCAGCAGATCCTCGTTGCGGCCGGCTCGAATGACGGGGTCGCGGTCGACGATCCGGTCGTCACGGCCGACGGCCTCGCCGGAAAGGTCACGAAGGTCTCGTCCGACGCGTCGCAGGTCACGCTTCTCACCGATCAGTCGATGGCGGTCTCGGCAGTCGATCTCCTGACGCAGGCTCGCGGGGTCGTGAAGCCGGCCTCGAGCAACGACGGTGGTCTCGTCCTCGATCGCGTCGACAAGGCCGAGCGCGTCGGGGTCGGCGACATGGTGATCACGTCCGGCTGGCGCGAGGGAGACCTGTCGTCGCTCTACCCGCGCGGTATCGTCGTCGGGAAGGTGACCGAAGTCGGCCAGCAGGACATCGACCTGTTCAAGCGGATCCAGATCGCTCCAGTCGTGAACTTCGACTCGCTCTCCGAGGTCGTCATCCTGACGAGCAAGCCATGACCCTCGACATCGTCAAGGCGGCGGTTCTCGTCGCCGTCGCCTCGATCGCCCAGATCTCGATCGTGAACTCGTTCGAGCTGGCGGAAGGACGCGCCGGCATCATCCTCCTCTGCGTCATCGGGATCGCGCTCCTGCGGGGACCGATCTTCGGTGCGTGCGCCGGATTCTTCGCCGGGCTGATCGTCGACGTGGGGACGCTCGGGACGCTGGGGCTGACCTCGCTGCTCCTGACACTCGGCGGCTACTGGGCCGGACGGCTCGGTGAGGCGACGAGCGACCAGCGAAACCAGGTCGCGCGCATCCTGATCGCCGTCACGCTCCTGACGATCGGCGTCGAGATCGGGTCGATGATTCTCCACCTGCTCCTCGGCGAATCGGTCCCGGTCGGTGCGATCGTCGGACGCGTCATCCTTCCCTCGCTGCTCCTGAACCTGATCCTGGCCATTCCGGTGTATCTCTTCTGCCGCGTTCTCTTCCGCCCGCCAGCCCGCCGTGAGCGGGAGGTTTCGGTTGGCTAGCTTCCTCCCGCCCGACCCGCGGGTAGACGAGCCGTACCGGTTCACGCCACAGATGGCGATCAGGATCGCCGTGCTCGGCGTCATCGTCGTCGCGGTGTTCTCGATCCTCTTCTTCCGCCTCTGGGCGCTTCAGGTGATCTCGGGCAACGAGTATCAGCGCGAGGCGCGAGACAACCAGATCAGGACGTTTCGCCTGCAGCCGCCCCGCGGCCCGATCCTCGATCGAAACGGCCAGCCGCTCGTCACGAATGTCCCCGGAACCGTTGTTCAACTCTGGCCCGCGTACGTGCCCGAAGGGCAGCTCTACGACGTCGTCACCAGGCTCGCCGCGGTGCT
>JBBQXH010000265.1:0-4442 GCA_038209835.1 Gaiellales bacterium
ATCGTCATGCCGCCCTCGGCGAGCTCGCGGATCACGCTCAGCACCTCGGCGACGAGCTCCGGGTCGAGCGCGCTCGTCACCTCGTCGAGCAGCATCACCTCGGGGCGCATCGCGAGCGCGCGCACGATCGCCGCGCGTTGCTGCTGGCCGCCCGAGAGGCGGTCGGGGTACTCGTCCGCCTTGTCGGCGAGCCCGAAGCGCGCGAGCAGCTCCCGTGCCTCGGCCTCGGCCTGCGCGCGCGGGGTCTTCAGCACGCGGGTCGGTGCGCGGGTCACGTTGCGAAGGACGGTCATGTGAGGGAAGAGGTTGTAGGACTGGAATACGATCCCGACGCGCCGGCGGGTGGCGTTCACGTCGATGCGCGGCGCGGTGATCTCGACTCCGAGGACGATGATCCGACCCGCGTCGATCGGCTCGAGCAGATTGACGCAGCGAAGGAGCGTTGACTTGCCAGAGCCAGAGGCGCCGATCAGGCAGACGACCTCGTGCTCGGCGACCTCCAGGTCGATCCCCTTCAGCACCTCGAGCGCGCCGAAGCTCTTGTACAGCCCCTCGATGCGTACAGCTTCGAGCGCAGTCACGCGAGCGCACCGGCCTGGCGGCGGGCACGATCGCGGGCCGTGAGCCAGTCGACGAAGCGCGCGAGCGGGATCGTGAAGACAACGAAGACGAGCGCGAGCGCGACGTACGGGGTGAAGTTGAACGTTGCCGCAACGTCGATCTGCGCCTGACGGAACGCCTCAGTGACGCCGATGATGCCGAGGAGCGCCGTGTCCTTCTGCAGGCCGATGAAGTCGTTGAGGAGCGGCGGGACGACCCGTCGCACCGCCTGGGGCACGATCACGTAACGGAGCGAGCCGAGCCTCGTCAGCCCGAGCGATCGTGCGGCCGCGTCCTGGCTGGGGTGGATCGACTCGATGCCGGCGCGGTAGACCTCCGCCACGTACGCCGAGTACACGAGGACGATCGCCATGACGCCCCAGAAGAACGGGTCGGTCGGAAGGCCGCTCAGTTGGAGCGCCGGGAAGCCGAAGCCGAGCAGGGCGATGACGAGGATCGTCGGGACACCACGGAAGAAATCGATGTAGACGATGGCTATCGCGCGGATCGGGAAGAAAACCGGGCCGGGCAGGCTTCGCATCACTGCCAGCAGAAGGCCTAGTGCGAGGACGAGCACCTCGGCGATCAGGAACGCCCTGACGTTGACGAGGAACTTCCGGGCGATCCCCGGCAGGCTCTCCTTGAAGAGCGGCCAGTCGAAGAACGCCGCCTTGACGGCGTCCCAGCCAGGCGAGTTGACGATGACGATCGCCAGCACACCGACGACGACGGCGGTGCTGACAACGGCGATCAAGACGCCGCGAGTGCCGTCGCCGCGCATCGAGCCGCCAAGGATCTTCGATCGGCGATTCCCGAGCGGGCCGTCGGGCTCGAGGAGGTCGTCGGCGTCCGGCGGGACGCTCACCGGCGCACCGTTGCCTGCGCTACCCGCTGATGACCGGCGCGCCGCCCTTGTCTGCGAGCCACTTCTGCGCAATCGAGTCGAGTGTCCCATCGGCTTTGATCGCTTCGATCGCCTGGTTCACGCACGTGACCAGCGGGTTGCCCTTCTCGAAGCTCAGCCCGAACTGCTCTGCTCCCGCGCCGGCCGGGAACTGGCCTGCGATGATGCCGTTCTTCACCTCGACGTCCCGCAGGTAGAAGGCCGTATAGAGGTCGGTGACGATCGCATCGACCTGGCCGTTCTGGAGCGCCTGCACCGCGCCTGCTTGGTCGTCGAACACCGCCGGCTCCTGATCGGGCTGGATGGTGTCGACCACGAAGTCGTAGCTCGTCGTACCGATTGGAACGCCGAACTTCACGTCCTTCAGGTCGGCAAGCGTCTTGGCGCCATCCACCTTCGACCCCTTGACCGACACCATCGCCTGGACGTTGTCGTAATACCCTTCGCTGAAGTCGACGGCCTTCGCGCGCTTCTTCGAAATGCCGATCTGTTGCATGTTGAAGTCGTACTTCTTCGGGCCTGGAGCAATCGACTGGTTGAAGCTCGTCGGGATCCAGACGACCTCCTCCGGGGTGAAGCCGAGCTGCTCGGCGATCGCGTAGGCGATAGCTGACTCGTAGCCCTTGCCGGTTGCCGGATCGTTGAACTTGAACTCGTTCCCGGTCTCGCCGCCCCCGAACCACGGCGGATAGGCTGGGTTCCCTGTGCCGATGGTGAGGGTCCCGTCATTGACGAGGGTCAGGTTCTCCTTCGAGCACTCGGAGGAGGTTGTGTCGGCGGCGGCACCCGTGTCGGTCGCGCCGGTGTCCGCGGGCGCTTGCGTCTCGGCCGCTGTCGTCGCCGGCGCGGTCGTATCGGATGCGCTCTCCGAGCTACCGCCACCGCAGCCCGCGGCCAGCGCGGCAAGGCCGAGCGAGACGGCGCAGAGCAGGAGAACCTTCCTCATCACAAACCCCCCATCGAGTGAGTGGAGAAGGATAACCGCGCGAGCCGGGCCTGGTGACGGAGATCGCAGGGGCCCGGGCGCTATCCTCGGCGACGATGAGAGTCGCGTTCATCGGTCTCGGCACGATGGGCCGCCCGATGGCAGCGCATCTCCTCGCCGCCGGGCACGAGCTCGTCGCCTGCGATCAGGATCCCGCCGCCGCGTCTGCGCTCGGCACGGAGACCGCGGCGACGCCGGCCGAGGCTGCATCTGGCGCCGACATCGCGATCATGTCGCTCCCGTCGCCGGCGATCGTCGAGGAGGTTGCGATCGGCGCCGGCGGGATCGTCGAGGGCGCGACACGACGGGCGGTCGTGGTCGACATGTCGACGAGCCCTCCGGCGCTCGCGCGGCGGCTCGCGGCCGCGCTCGGCGAGCACGGCGTCGAGTTCCTCGATGCGCCGGTCAGCGGCGGGCCGACCGGGGCCGAGGCCGGGACGCTCGCGATCATGGTCGGCGGCCGAGCAGAGACGTTGGAGCGATGCCGTCCGCTGCTCGAGGCGATGGGCGGCCTGGTCGAGCTCGTGGGCGATCACGGCGCCGGGCAGACCGTGAAGCTCTGCAACAACCTGATCGTCGCCTGCACGATGGCCGGAATGGCCGAGTCCTGCCGGATCCTCGTCGAGGAGGGCGTCGATCCGGCGCGGGCGTACGAGGTGTTTACGCGCTCGACGAGCGACTCGTCGGTCATGCGGCGCCGGTTTCCGCTCCCCGGGGTCAGGCCCGAGCATCCGGCCTCCCGGGACTACGAGGCGATGTTCAGGCTCGACCTGCTCGTGAAGGACGTGAGGCTCGCGCTCGAGCTCGCCGCGCAAGACGGAGTGGACGCGCCGATCGGCGCCCAGGTGCTTCGCGCGTACGAGGCAGCTCTCGACAACGGCTTGGGAGGGCTCGACTACTCGGCCGTCGTCAGGGCAGAGCGCCGTTAGTGCGCTCTCCGCGAACGGTTCTCGTCGGTGCCGTGCTGGCGCAGGCATCGGTGTCGCTCGCGCAGTTCGGCCTTCCCGCCATCGGCCCCGAGCTGCGCGAGGAGTTCGGACTCGGCCTCGCTGGCCTCGGCGCCGTCCTGACCGCGAATCTCCTCGGCTCCGGGATTGCCTTGCTTCCCGCGGGTGTCGTAGTCGATCGCTACGGCTCGCGGATCCCGCTCGTCATCGGAACGCTCGTCGGAGGTAGCGGTCTCACAGCCGCCGCGTTTGCCCCCTCGACCGCGACGCTCCTCCTTGCGCTGCTCGTCGCGGGCATCGGCTCGGGGTTCGTCCCCATCGCCGGCTTCGGCGCTCTGATGCGGGCGTACGGGGTTGCGAGGCGGGGATTCGCGCTCGGCGTGAGGCAGATGGCAGTTCCGCTGGGCGGCGTGGCCGCCTCGATCCTGCTTCCGCTCCTCGATCACGCCGGCGGCGTGCGTCTCGCGCTGCTCGTGAGCGCGGCCGGAATCCTCGTCTTCGGGTTCGCATTCGCGCTCGTCGCCGAGGGGAGCCCACCGGCGGAGCTTCGACCGAGGATCGAGGTGCATCGGCTGATCCTGGCCCCGGGAATGCTCAGGCTTCTCGCGGTCGCGACCTGCTACATCATCGTGCTGCAGTCGGTGCTTGCCTTCACCGTCCCGTCGGTTCGCGACTCGGGGTTCTCGGCGTTCGTGGCCGGGTTGACCTTCTTCGTGCTCAACCTCACCGCAGGGATCGCGAGGATCGTCTGGGGACGGGTCGCCGATCGCCAGGCCGGCTCGCGCCGCGTCCGCACGCTCGTCGAAGCGGGGTTCGTTGGGGCGGTCGGCGCTGTCGTGTTCACGATCGCCCTCCACGCCGGCCCATCCGCGCTCGTCGTCGCGATGATCGTCTTTGCGTTCGGGGCGCTCGGTTGGAACGCGCTCGTCTACGTGAGCGCCGGCGAGAAGGCCCCACCCGAGCTGGCCGCACAGGCTGTCGGGATCGCGGCCACCCTCATCTTTGT
>JBBQXH010000266.1:0-4396 GCA_038209835.1 Gaiellales bacterium
GCGTTGCCAGTGGCCTCGGGCACCTTCCCGGACATGAGGTAGTTCGCCGCCTGGGGGTGGAGAAGGCTCACGGCGGCGTCGTACAGCGAGACGTCGACCGCCTGCCCCGTGCCGGTGCGGTCGCGGTGAAGCAGCGCGAGCAGGATCCCGATCACCGCGTTCAGACCCATCCCCAGGTCGACGATCGGCACGGCGATGCGCAGCGGTCCGGTCTCCGCCGAGCCGTTGATACTCATCATCCCGGCGGTCGCCTGCACCGCCGCGTCGTACCCGGGAAGGCCACCGAGCGGCCCGTCCGGGCCGTAGCCGGTCAGGTGGCAGTACACGAGCCGCGGAAATCGCTCCCGCAGGACGTCCTCGTAGCCGAGGCCCCATTTCTCGAGCGCCCCGCTCTTGAAGTTGTGGATCATCACGTCGGCGGTCTCGAGCAGCCGAAGGAGAACCCCCCGCCCTTCAGGTCGCCCGAGGTCGAGCGCAACCATCCGCTTGTTGCGGTTGATCCCGACGAAGTACGAGGCAGTTCCGTCGCGAAACGGCGGTCCCCAGTCTCTGACCTCGTCACCCTGCGGAGGCTCGACCTTGATCACGTCAGCGCCATGGTCTGCCAGGATCTGCCCGCCGTATGGCCCGCCGAGCACGCGCGTCAGGTCGATGACGCGGATGCTGGCCAGAGCCCCCGTGTTCGGGATCGCGTTCTCGTCCATGGGCCGTGCCAGCCTATGCGGCCGAGAGCACCGCCGCGAATCGCGGGTATGTCCCAGCCAGCTCCTCGGCAACCGGTCCGCGCAGGCGCACCCGGTCGGGGGCTGCCAGCGGCACCGTTTCCGGCACGGTGGGCGGCTCGTCGTAGTCGAACCCCGTCGCGTCGCGGACGCTCCCGGGGGTCTCTCCGCCGTGCACCGACTCTAGCTCGAAGCGTCCTCGCGTCCGGTCGAACCCGAACACCGCCCGGCCCGTCACCAGCGCCACCGGGCCGCCGGGTCGGTAGACGCCGGGCGCGCTCACACCGGGTGCGCTGATCACGTCGACCCGAGGCGGCGTTGTGCGCGGCGAATGCTCCTCGCGAAACAGGATCACGCGCGGCACGAGGAAGTAGAGGTACGTCGAGCCGAAGGAACCGGGGAACCGCTGGACGAGGTCGGGATACGGGCCGGTGCCGAGCAGGTTGACGTTCGCCTCCCCGTCGATCTGCCCGCCGGAAAGGAAGAAGGCGTCGATCCGCCCCTGCGCGGCGAGGTCGAAGAGCTCGCGACCGCCGTCGGTGAAGCGGTCGAGCCGGCGGTTCCCGAGAATGAGAACGCGAGCGTCCCAGTTGGCGCTCGCAAGCAGCGCGGCGGCCGCCGGAATCGGCGAGGAGGCGCCGACGGCGATCGTGCGGCAACCCTCGAGCCTGCGCAGGATCGCGGCGATCATCGACTCCCGCCGATCGGCGCTCACGCGTGTTCGATCGCTCGAACCGGGCCCGCGAGAAAGGCAGCGAGCCACGTCGCGAATCCCTCATCCGTTCGTGCGGCGTCCGCGTACCGCCCGAGTTCGTCGTCGTCCGGCTCGTAGAGATCCTGGCGGCCGAGCGGCCAAGCGCCGAGCGGCGCGAGCGCGACGGCCGTGACGTAGATCGCCGGAAGTGCGCCGGCCGCGGTTGCCTCGTCGGCGAGCAGATCCTCGTCCACGATCTCCTCGACGGTCACCAGCGTGCGCGCCGACGCATGGGCCATCGTGGCGAGCTCGCGGCAGCGCCCGATCCACACATTGCCGCTGCAATCGGCCCGCGGCGCATGAAAGAGGGCGACGTCCGGCTGGATCGCGGGGAGCAGCACGATCGGGTCGTCACCTTCCGCAAACGGGTTGCGCTCGAGCTTCCAGTCGTCGCGGTGCGCGAGGACGTCGCTGCCGATCAGCCCCCGCAGCGGCATGTACGGGATCCCCTTCTCCGCCGCCTGCAATCCCGCGTGAACTGCCGGACATGTCGTATCCAGCATTCGGATCGTCCGGTGCTTGATCGCATCGACGAATCTTGGCCCGGCCCCTGACTCACCGATGCTCACCGCCGCCGCTTCGAGCTCGGCGACGCACCCTGCACCGATCAGAACGTCGGCCTGGATACCGGAAGTCGGGACCGCCACGAGTCGGAGATCACGCATCCTCCGCGCAACGATCGCGCGCGTCGCGGCCATCGAAACGCCGGAGTAATCGCGCGGAATCGCGACAAGAGCCCCCGGCGCGATGTGCGCAATGAGCTCCTCCACGGTCGGGCAGAGCATGCGAGCGATGGTACCGCCACGCCGGCATGTCCCAGCAATCCGGTCGACCGCGCGATCAGGACTCGATCCAAGCGACGGCCCGGACAGGGCACCCCGTCAGGCCCGGAACGTTGAGCGGCAGCGCTGCGAACCGAACTCGCTTGCCCTTGAGCCGATCGAGGTTGGTGAGCCCCTCGATGATGTAGACGTCGTTCCCGAGAAGAATGCGATGGGCCGGCCAGGAGGGCGGGTTCGGCGTGTCTTTGGCGTACCAGCGATGCACGAAGTACCCGTCCGGCAGGTGCTCGATCCCGCCCGGCTCGCAGCCCACTGCTCGGACGCCTCGCTCGACGAGCCACTCGGCGGCCTCGACGGTCAGATACGTCTGCTTGGTGCGGTCTTCTCTTCGCGCAACCTGTTTGAAGCCCGAGTGGATGAGCACGATGTCGCCGGGTTCGATCGTGGGTGTCGCGCTCGCGAGATCGTCTGCCGTGTACCCGTAGTCGACGTCACCCCGGTAGAGATCCAGGACCACGGCCTCGCCGATCAGACGGGAGATGTCGACCTGCTCGAGGGCGTAGCCATCCTCGTTCGTATGGTTCGGCGCGTCCATGTGCGTGCCGAGGTGGTCGAACATGGAGAAGCGGGCGACCATCCCGTTTGCCGTCTCCCAGGTGGCGAGGTAGGTGATGTCGACGCGGTTGTAGTCGTCCGTCGCGAGGTCGCCGAACATCTTCACGCCCGTCTCCTCCGTCAGCGGGTGTGAGAGGTCGACGAGCTCGGGCCGCCAGCGCGCGCTCATGCGGGAAGCGCGGCGAGGGCGGCCGCCTCGACAGGATCGACGTACTCACCCGAGCACGGCGGTCCGTTGGTCACCTCGAGCGTCTGATCCTCGAGATTCATCACGAGCGAGAACACCGAGTGGATGCGCCTACCCTCCGGATCGACGATCTCGTCGACATGGCGGCAGATCGCGTCCGGCGCGTTCGCGTGATCACGCAGGATCGACCTGGCAGCTTCGCTGTCCAACCGGCCGTGGCTCTCGTCGAGCAGCCGTCGGACGCGGGCCAGACGAACGTAGGTGTCCGGGAACGCCGAGGCACCGAGATCGCGGACACCCGCGAGCCGAAGGCTCAGCAGGTGATTCGTGTGCGCAATGACATCGTGGTCCGGAAGCAGGACGTCGAGCTCGCCCGGCACCGCCTCGATGTCGATCGCGCCGTTGCCGTGCTGCGCGACCAGGAAGTTCGCCGCGCACGCGATTCCCGCGCGAGCCACGGCACCAACGGCATCGCCCAGCGTTCGCGAGTCGAGGATCGCCCGCAAGACGACGTGAAGGGGCGTTCCGCCCGGCTCGAGACGGTCGGTGACGATCGCGTTCAGGCAGACCCCGAGCCCAGCCGAGTTGAAGCCGAGCTTGCCGACGATGCCGGCCTCGGTCAGCATGGTCAGCGACGGCTTCCCGGGCTGCTCGAGACGCAGGACGACCATCGACTCCGAGAGCGACGGTCGCCAGTCCCAGTTCTGGGCGAGCACCGTGGTCTCGCCCGGCGTGGCACGACCAAACGCTGCGAACGCCGTACAGCCGTCGACAAACCGGGCACTCAACGCGATCTCCGAACGCGAGTTGAGAGCGAGGATCTCCGCGTGCCCGAACCCACTCCCTTCCGCGACACCCCGGATCTCCTCGGCGATCTCGGCGTCGTACCGCTCGATCGGGCCCGCGTACGACTCACCGATGCGCTTCGCCTCCTCCCACTCGATCCGAACGAAGTCGCGGAAGATCTGCCGGTAGGTCTCGATCGTCGCGGCAACCTGTTCGCGGGCCTTCAGCCCGTGCTGGACGCCACGCTCGAACGCCGATTCGGCGCCCACGTCGTAGACGGGAAACGGAAGCGTCATCTCGTCCTCCTCAGAGGAGTGTGGATCAAGGTGGCACGGCCTATGATTCGTCGGGGAGTGCCCAGGGTAACTCACAACACCGACAGCCGGGATCGGGCGAACGGGAACGAGCGGAAGTTCCATTTCACCCGCGAGATGATGGCGGGTCCGATCTATCGCAAGTACGAGAAGGCGACCACCGCGGCGTGGAACCCACGCGATTTCGACTACACGCAGGACGCCGCCGACTGGGAGAAACTGGGCGAAGAGCAGCG
>JBBQXH010000267.1:0-4391 GCA_038209835.1 Gaiellales bacterium
CTCGGGCTCCCACCGATCTGACCCGCCCTATCTGACGGTGACCCTGGGCCGCCGGCTGCGCCCGACCGCGCCGGCGAACTCGAGCTCGCCGCGCAACCAGGCCCGGCGGAGCGCCCGTCGGCGGAAGTAGGAACGGATTGCGTTCATCGCCTCTCCTACGGAGATGGAGCCCGAACTCCTTCCGTGCTACTCTTACGCGTAAGAGTAAGCATGCGCATCACGTCAAAAGGTCAAGTCACGATCCCAGCAGACATCCGCGAGCGGCTCGGCCTGCACAGCGGATCGATCGTCCAGATGGAGATCGACGGCGAGGACGTCCGCATCAGGAAGGTGACCGACGGTCCAAGCCGAGGTCAGGACGTCGTACGCAAACTCCAGGGTGCGGGGACGGTGTCGCTGACGACCGACGAGATCATGGCGCTCACCCGCGGGTGAGTGGCGGCACGGTCCTGGTCGACTCGAACGTCATCCTCGACATTGTCACCGAGGATCCCAGGTGGCTTCCGTGGTCGCGCCGAGCACTGGCCCAGGCCGCGAATGCGAGCCGGCTGGCGATCAATCCGCTCGTCTACGCCGATGTATCGATCGGCTTCGACCTGATCGAGGACCTCGAGGTAGTGCTTCCGCGAGACGTCTTCACCCGCCTACCGCTTCCCTGGGAGGCGGCGTTCCTGGCGGGGCGGTGTTTCGTCGAGTACCGCCGCCGGGGCGGCGAACGACGCTCGCCGCTGCCTGACTTCTACATCGGTGCTCACGCCGCCGTCGACCGAATGTGTCTGCTGACTCGCGATCCCCGACGGTATCGCGCGTACTTCCCGCGACTCGACGTCATCGCTCCCGATCCTGACGAGCGAGACGCCGGCTGACCCGTCACAGCGGCAGCTCCTCCGCGAGCGACCCGAGGACGTGGTCTGCACCCGACGCCTCGAGCTCGTCCTTCGAGAAGTGCCCGCTCGCGACCGCGACGGAGATCGCGCCCGCGTACTGCGCCGCTTCGACATCGCGCGGTGTGTCGCCGACGACGAGGACAGCCTTCGGGTCGACGTCCATCCCGAAGATCGCTCCGGCGCGCTCGATCGCGCGCGTCGTCAGCTCGCCGCGATGCGGCGAATCCGAGCCGTAGCCGCCAAAGCAGAAGTAGGGATTGAGCCCACCGCGGTCGAGCTTGATGTGCGCCGCCGCCTCGACGTTCCCTGTCGTCAGCCCGAGCAGGTAGCCGTCGGCGCAGAGAAACCCGAGCGTACTCTTCACGCCCTCGAGGATCCGGTACCGCTCGGATGCCTCGACGGCTTCCGGCAGGTAGTGGAGGTAGCGACTCATGACCTTCGCCAGCTCACCTGGCTCTGGCTCGCGGCCGATCACATGGGCGAACGTGACCCGGCCGACCTCCTGATCCGGCATGCCGGCCTCGGTGTAGTCCTCGATGTTGGCCGACACGTCGTACAGCTCCTCGAACGCTCGCCCCCAGGCCATCGCGCCGGCCCCGCCGGTGGTGAGGAGCGTGCCGTCGATGTCGAAGACGACGGCGATGGTTTCGTTGCCGTTTCGCATCGCCGCCTCCTCAGTGCCCGTCCGGCAGATGCCAGCTGCGCGGCGCGATCAGCTTGTGGATTGCGTCGGGACCCCACGAGCCGGCCGCGTACGGCTGCACCGGCCGCGGGCTCTCGATCAGCGGCATCGAGATCTCCCAGAGCTGCTCGATCCCGTCCGCGCGGTTGAAGAGGGTCGCGTCGCCGATCATCGCGTCGTGGATCAGCCGCTCGTAGGCCTCGAGCTGGTTCTGCGTGCAGAAGGACTGGTCGTAGCGGAACTCGAAGCTCGCCGGGCCGAGCTCCATGGTCGCGCCGGGAACCTTGGCGAGGAAGTTCGCCGTGATCCCGCCCGGCTCTGCGATCTCGAACACGAGCTCGTTCGGGCCGAACCCGTTCGACACCGGGAACATCCTCAGCGCAGGTTCCTTGAACGCAATCGTGACGACACGCCTTCCCTCCGGCAGCTGCTTCCCCGTCCGCAGGAAGAACGGCACGCCGGCCCAGCGCCAGTTCTCGATCCCGACCTCGAGCGCGACGAACGTCTCGGTGTCCGAATCCGGCGCGACACCATCCTCGGACAAGTAGCCCTCGTACTGTCCACGCACGACGCGGGACGGGTCGATCGGCTTCATCGATTCGAAGACCTTGAGCTTCTCGGCTGCGAGCGCCTTCGCGTCGAGCGACGTGGGCGGCTCCATGGCGACGAAGCCAAGCGCCTGGAAGAGATGCGTGACGATCATGTCGCGGAACGCCCCGGTCCCTTCGTAGAAGCCGGCGCGGCTCCCGATCGACAGCGTCTCCGGGACGTCGATCTGGATGTGATCGATGTGGTCGCGGTTCCAGACCGGCTCGAAGAGACCGTTGGCGAAGCGAAGCGCGAGGATGTTCTGGACGGACTCCTTGCCGAGGAAGTGGTCGATGCGGAAGACCTGAGACTCGTCGAACACGCTGTGGACGGTCTCGTTCAGCGCCTTCGCCGATTCGAGATCGGTGCCGAACGGCTTCTCGAGGATGACCCGCGCGCCCTCGGTGAGTCCGCTCGCCCCGAGTGCCTCCGTGATTCCCCCGAAGGCCTTCGGGGGCACCGACAGGTAGTGGAGGAGGCGCGGCGAGCCGCCGATCTCCTGTTTCGCGTTCGCGACAGCCGCGGCGAGACCGCTCGCGTCCGAGGCATCGGAAGACGCGTAGTGGAGGCTCTCGGCAAACGAGGCCCATTCGTCATCGGTCGGCGTGCGGCGACCGAACTCGTCGACCGCAGCACGCGCGTGCGCCCGGAACTCGTCGTCCGTCAGGCTCTTGCGCGAGGTTCCGACGATGCGGTAGCGATCAGGAAGGAGGCCGGCGTCGGCGAGATGAAAGAGCCCAGGCAGGAGCTTTCGCTTGGCCAGATCGCCGGTCGACCCGAAGAGGACGATCACGTGATCGTCGGCTTTCGGGACGGCGCTGGTTCGCGTTGTGGGGGCGGTTTCCGTCACGGTGTTCATCGTTGACCTCACAGTCGGTCGGTTGTGGTCGCTCGAAGCAGCATGCCGCTGAGCGTGCGGTAGGCAACGGCGAGATCGCCCTGCCAGAAGATGGAGCTGCCGGCGACGAGCAGGTCTGCGCCGACGTTGTTGACCTCGGCGATGTTCGCAGCCCAGATGCCGCCGTCGACCTGGATCGACACGTAGTCCGGAAGGAGGGTGCGGAGCTCAGCGATCCGGGCACAGGCCTCGGGCATGAAGGACTGGCCGGAACGGCCCGGATGGATGCTCATGCAGAGCACGAGATCGGCGCCCTCGGCCGCCGCCGCTGCGGCTTCGACGGGCGTCTCGGGGTTGAACGCGACACCGACTCCGAGATCGAGCTCACGGGCCAGCCGGATTGCGGCGGCGGGGTCGGCGCACGCCTCGACGTGAAACGTGACGCTGTCCCCGCCGGCCGCGTTGATCTGCTCGAAGTGTCGTTCTGGCTCCGAGACCATGAGATGGCAGTCCAGGATCCCGCCGCCATCGTGGATGATCGGCGCGATCGACTCGAGCACGATCGGGCCGATCGTGATCTGCTCGACGAAGTGCCCGTCGCCGACGTCGAAGTGGAAGATGCGGACGCCCGCCTCGAGGAGCACGCGGATCTGAGAGCCGAGGTTCGCGAAGTCGGCCGCGTAGATGGACGGCTCGATCTCGACGCCACGCTTCCACTCGTGCCAGGACATGCAGGTTGAGTCATTGCACACGGGAAGTCGTTACGCCACTTTCGAAAAACCCTGTCTCACATTACGATGTAATGAAGCCGAAGACGCGTACGACCCTGACAATCGACGCCGACGTCATGCGCGCCGTGCGCGTCAGAGCCGCACGGCTCGGGAAGGGCGACAGCGAGCTGATCGAGTTGGTTCTGCGGCGCGAGCTGGGACTCGACCTCCTGGAACGGGTCTGGGCAGGAAACGAGATGGACGAGGAGAGCGCGATCTCCCTGGCGGTCGAGGCGCAGCACTCGACGCGGAAGCGCCGCTCCTGAGTGCGCGCGGTTCTCGACCCCAACGTCCTGATCGCGGCACTGCTCACTCGCGACGGCACTCCTGCAGACATCTTTTGGCGGTCGCTCAACGGCGAGTTCGAGCTCGTACTCTCGGAGCACCTGCTCGACGAGCTCGAGAGGGCGTTCAGATATCCGAAACTCGCGGCCAGGATCACTTCATCGGACTCGAGCGAGTTCGTGTCACGTTCGCGGCACCTCACCGAGCCTGCCCCCGACGTAGTCGATCCGCCGAGACGAACCGCTGATGCCGGCGATGACTACCTCGTCGCCCTCGCTGAGCGCGAACAGGCGCTGCTTGTTTCGGGCGATCCGCACCTACTCGATCTTGGCCACCAGGCG
>JBBQXH010000268.1:0-4385 GCA_038209835.1 Gaiellales bacterium
CGTCCTGCGAGCCCTGGCCCGGGAAGCAGAAGGCCAACGTCATCGTGGCTCAGCGCCCCATCGTAGAAGCGCCGACCCCCATGTCATCCCGGCCCCGACGGCGGTCATCAGGACCGTGGCTCCCGGACGAAGGCGGCCATCCACTGCCGCCTGCGACAGGACGAGCGGAATCGACGCCGCGGACGTGTTCCCGTAGCGATCGATGTTGACGAGCACCCTGTCCGGGGGGAGGCCGAGAGTTCGCGCCGTGTGGTCGATGATCCGCAGGTTCGACTGATGAGGTGCGTACAGGTCGACATCGTCTGCGCACATGCCACACTCCTCGAGCAGCCGCGCTGCGGACGCGGGGACCGCTCGCGTAGAGAACCGGTAGACCGCCGCGCCGTTCATGAGGATCGCCCCGCCCGCGCGGAGTGACAGGTCGTCGGCGTGCGTGCCGTCGCACCCGAGCTCGAAGCCGAGGAAGCCGCCGTCGCGCACATGCTCGACGAGGGCAGCGCCGCTTCCGTCCCCGAAGAGAATGGAGGTGCCGCGATCCTCCCAGTCCGTCACACGCGAAAGGATCTCGGCCCCGACGACGATCACTCGCTGCGCGAGGCCCGCGGCGATCATCGAGTAGGCCTGGGCGAGCGCATACACGAATCCGGTGCATGCAGCGGAGACGTCGAACGCTGCAGCGTGGTGGCGCCGACGCTCGCTGCCACGAGCGCGGCAGTCGCGGGCGAAACCGCGTCAGGTGTGGCGGTGGCGACGATCACGACATCGACGGTCTCCGGCCCTCCCCCTGCCATCTCGAGCGCCGAGTTAGCGGCGCGGGAGGCGAGCCTGGCCGTCGTCTCCTCAGCGTCGGCGATTCGCCGCTCCAAAATGCCGCTCCGCTCGACGATCCAGTCGCTCGTGACGCCGAGCCGCTTCCCGATCTCGGCGTTCGCGAGGACGGACGTGGGAGCCTCGGCGCCGATTCCGGTGATGCCGATCCGGACGTCCTCACGCACACTGACGAGCACGTTCTACTCGTCCGGTGAAGGCGGCTCGGCGATCGCGAACGTCAGGGTGCCGCGGACGGCGAGCTCGCCGGCGACGGTCGCCTTCGCCGCGCCCTTCCCGACCGGGCCACGGACGCGCTCGAGGCGGCACTCGAGCTCGAGCGTCTCGCCCGGGCGGACGATCCGCTTGAATCGGACGTCGTCGATTCCCGCGAAGAGGACGAGCTTCCCCCGGTTCGACTCCTCCGACAACACTGCGACCGCGCCCGTCTGGGCGAGCGCCTCGACCATCAGGACGCCCGGCATGATCGGATTCCCCGGGAAGTGACCGGCGAGGTACCACTCCTCCGCCCTCACGTGCTTGCGGGCCACGACCCGCGATCCCGGCTCGAGGACGGTCACCTCGTCGAGCAGGAGGAATGGCTCGCGGTGCGGAATGATCGCCTCGATCTCGGCCCGGCCGAGCTGGCTCACGCCGTCGAGTACTCCTCCATGCGGCTCCGCAGCCGCTCGCGGCCGCGGTGAACGTAGCTCTTCGCCGTGCCGACGGGCATCCGGACCGCCTTCGCGATCTCCTCGTACGAGAGCCCCATCGCGTCGCGTAGCAGTACCGCCCGCCGCTGTTCGGCCGACAGACGGGCGAGCCCGGCCGCGAGCTCGCGGCGGAGATCACCGAGCAGCGCGAGGCGTGTCGGATCGTCGTACTCGTCCGGATCGCCGTCCCGCTCTTCGTCGAGCTCCTCGCTCCTTCGCAGGTACTGCCTGGCCGCGAGATCGCGACACGTGTTCACGACGAGCCGATGAAGCCAGGTCGAGAACTGGCACTCACCGCGGAACTGGCGCAGCTTGACTGAGACCTTCAGCAGCGACTCCTGGGCCGCGTCGCGCGCATCTTCGATGTCTCCGAGCAGGCTCGCGGTCATCCTCGAGACCCCTGCCGCATAGCGCTCGACAAGCGCCTCGAGAGCGCGGCCGTCACCGTCATTCGCCCGAGTCACGAGGTCGGCGTCGCTCAGCGTCCTGTACCGCAGCAGCGGTCGCACCTGCGGAATCGTCACATGGTGCTGGGCTTCGGTCAGCTGCACGGCATGGATAGTGTACTTCCGCGATGCCCGGAACGCTCGCCCCGGACGCCGTTGGGCCCTTTCTCCGCGGCCGCTTCGGCCGCCCTATGATCTACGAGGCCGTGTGCGCGTCGACGCAGCGCCTCCTCGACGACAGCCTCCCCGAGGGTGCCGTGGCGGTGTGCGAGGAGCAGACGGGGGGCCGGGGACGGCTCGGGCGCTCCTGGGAAGCTCCGCCCGGAACGGCGATCCTGTGCTCGATCCTTCTTCGTCCCCCTGCAACGCGGCCGATTCCCGAGCTCGCGCTCGTTGCTGGCCTTGCAACGACGCTGGCGGTCGAGGCAGAGCTCGGACGCGAGGCGGGGATCAAGTGGCCGAATGACGTGCTCGTCGGCGGGCGGAAGGTCGCGGGGATCCTCGCGGAGGCACGCGGCTCCGTTGTCGTCCTGGGGATCGGCCTCAATGTCGGACAGGCCGAGGGTGAGCTCCCCGACACCGGCCGCACGCCGGCAGCCTCGCTTTTCAGTCTCGACGGCCGGCCGCGCGAGCGGGCGCCTCTCCTCGCAGCGCTTCTCGGCGAGCTCGAACGGCAGTACAACCGGTGGATTGCCGAGGGCCTTGTCGGCCTGATCGACCTGATCACCGCGCGGGACGTGCTGCGCGGACGGCGCGTCACCATCGGCGAGACCGCGGGCCTTGCCCAGGGTATCGCGGCGGATGGACGCCTCGTGGTTCTGACGCCGACCGGCGAGACACTCGTCGCGAGCGGCGAGGCCATCCTGTCTAGCTACAATTCCGGGTAGGCCAAACGTGCGGACACTCCGCGCCTTTTCCCCGCTCTTTGCGGCTTTCTGCGTCTCGCTCGCCCTCGCTGGAGCGGCAGGCGCCCAAGCGCAGCCGCGCGTGCTCGCCGTCGAGTTCGCCGACGACGTCAATCCGGTGAGCGCCGGATACCTGACGGACGCGATCGACCGGGCGAACGACGACGGCTTCTCGGCCGTCGTGATCCTCCTCGATACCCCCGGTGGGCTGGCGGACTCGATGCGGGAGATCGTCCAGAAGGAGCTCGCCTCGAAGATCCCGGTGATCGTCTACGTGTCGCCTGATGGCGCACGCGCTGCCTCCGCCGGCGTCTGGATCGGCCAGGCCGCAGACATCCTCGCGATGGCCCCACAGACGAACATCGGCTCGTCGACGCCGATCTCCTCGGACGGAACCGACATCCCGGCCGATCTCCGCCAGAAGGTGGTGAACGACGCGGCAGCTTCGCTCAGAGGCCTCGCCGACGAGCATGGGCGCAACGGCTCCTGGGCCGACGCGGCCGTTCGCGAAGCATCGAACCTGACCGCACGCCAGGCGCTCGACCGGAATGTGATCGACGCGATCGCGCCGTCGCTTCCGGCGCTCCTGGATCAGATCGACGGCCAGACGACCGTCCCGAAGGGGTTCGTCCTCGAGACCGCCGACGCTTCGGTCACGACCACGAGCATGTCGCTCTGGGATCGCATCCTCGACGTGATCATCGACCCGAATGTGATCGTTCTGCTCATGTCCCTCGGCGTGCTCGCGATCACGGTAGAGCTCTTCAACCCGGGCCTCATCTTCCCGGCCGTTTTCGGCGTCATCGCGCTGATCCTTGGCCTCTTCGGCCTCCACGTGCTCCCGTTCAGCTGGACGGGCGTTCTCCTGATCGTCGTGGCCTTCGCGTTCTTCGTCGCGGAGGCCTTCGTGACGAGCCACGGTCTGCTCGCAGTCGCCGGCACGGCCAGCTTCGTCGTGGGCGCCCTGATGCTGTTCGACCCAGCAGGCCCCGGCTTCCAGGTCTCGATCTGGGTTGCGCTCGCCGTCGCAGCAACGCTTCTCCTCTTCTTCGGCTTCGCACTCGTGAAGGTCGCAGCCGCTCGCCGCGCAAAGCCGAAGATCGGCGCCGATGACATGACCGGCCAAGCCGGAATCGTGCGGCGTTCGCTCGATCCCGAAGGGCTCGTCTTCGTCCGCGGCGAGCTCTGGCGGGCGCGCAGCTCGAGCGGCGGCGTGCTCCCAGACGACGCAGAGGTCGTGGTCGACCGGCTCGGGGATGGGCTGGTCCTCGAGGTCTCTCCCGTCGGCGCGCCCTTCCAGGACGCCGCCGCCGACCCCGACCGTGCGCCACTGCACTCGCTCGAGCGTCTGTCCCACCTTCGATGAAAGGACTCGCATGACCATTGGACTGATCATCGGCGTCGTGGTGGTCGTGATCATCGTCCTCCTGCTCTTCGCCTCGGTCAAGATCGCCCGCGAGTACGAGCGCGGCGTGGTCTTCCGGCTGGGACGGCTCTTGACTCCTCCGCGAGGC
>JBBQXH010000269.1:0-4353 GCA_038209835.1 Gaiellales bacterium
AAACAGCGCGAGGCCGACAACGACGGGTGACAGCGCGAGCGGGAGCCCGATTGCCGTGTTGAGCAGGAGGTTGCCACGACTCGAACGGCGGCGGACGAGGGTGAGCGCGCAGAGGACTCCGAAGACCGTGTTCGCCGGGACTGCGATCGCGACGATGATCAGGGTCACCTCGAGCGCGTGCGTGAACTCGGGACTCGTGAGCTCGTTCCAGACCGGCGCGAGCCCTTCTTCGAAGGTGCGATAGAAGATCATCCCGATCGGGATGACGAGCAGGAGCGCGAGGTACCCGAGCGCCGCAAACCGCAGGCCGTACTTCGCCATCAGTCCTCGTGCCTCCGGGTTCGCCGCTCGAGCAGGTCGGCGCCGACGAGGACGACGAGCGAGAGGAGGAGGAGGACGACAGAAACCGCTGCCGCGTCAGTGACTCCGTCGCTTTCGATCTGGCCGAAGATGTAGACGGACGACACCTCGGTCTTGAAGGGGATGTTGCCGCTGATCAGCACGACCGATCCGAACTCTCCGACCGCCTTGCCGAAGGCGAGCGCACAGCCCGAGAGGATCGCGGGCGTCAGGTTCGGGAGGACGATGCGACGGCAGATCGTGAAGTTGGTTGCGCCGAGCGACGCAGCCGCCTCCTCCATGTCGCGGTCGAGCTCGAGCAAGACCGGCTGAACCGCGCGGACGACGAAGGGGATGGTCACGAAGAGCAGGGCGACGCCCACCGCGACACGTGTGAACGCGATGTCGACGCCGAACGGACTCTTCGGGCCGTAGACGGCGAGGAGCGTCAGGCCGGCCACGATCGTCGGGAGCGCGAACGGGAGGTCGATGATGGCGTTGACGATGCTCTTCCCCCAGAAGCGGTCGCGAACGAGCACCCAGGCGATGAGGGTTCCCGTCACGGCGTTGATCAGGACGACGATCGCCGAGACGGCAAACGTGAGCTTCAGCGTCGCGACGGCTTGGGGGTCGGTCACGGCGTCCCAGAATGTCCCCAGACCGCCGTCGAGCGAGCGCGCCACGATAGCGGCGATCGGGATCAGGACGATGATGCTGAGGTACGCGGTCGTGATCCCGAGCGTGAGGTTGCCGGCGCGCGGCCGAGACGCGCGCTCCGGCAACCTGATTGCCTGACTGTCAACCTGAGTCAGTGGAAACCCCCATGCCTTTCTCGATCTGCGCGACGATCCCGTTGTCCTTGTCGAAGAACCTGTCGAGGACGTCGGGCCAGCCGCCGAGGTCGTCGATCGTGAACAGGTCGGTCGGTGCCGGGAAGTCGAACCCGGCGGCGACATCCGCGACGACGGGTCTGTAGCCCTTCTCGCCAAAGGCCTTCTGAGCCTCCGTGGTGTAGAGGAACTTCACGAACGCCGTGGCCTGCTCGGGCGCGTCCTCGGTGGAGGCGACCGGATTCTGGATGAGAATCGTCTGATCCGGGACGACGTAGTCCACCTCCTCGCCCGCCTGCTGGGCCGCGATCGCCTCGTTCTCGTACGAGAGGAGGACGTCGCCCTTGCCTGCGTCGAACGTCGAGAGCGCGTCGCGCGCGCTCTTGTCCTGGACGACGGTGCTCTTCAGGAGCTGCCCGAGGAACGCAACGGCTTCTTCCTCGGTCTTGCCCTGCTTCAGCTGAGCGCCGTATCCCGCCATCAGGTTCCAGCGAGCGCCGCCCGAAGTAAACGGGTTCGGCGTCAGGACCTCGACTCCCGGCTGGATCACGTCATCCCAGGTCTTGATGTTCTTCGGGTTGCCCTTCCGCACCACGAACACGACGACCGAGTCGGTGACGAACCCGTCGTAGTCGTTCTGATTCCAGTCAGACGCGACGATGCCTGTGTCGACGAGGCGGATCATGTCGGGCTCGAGTGAGAACTCGACGACATCCGCGGGGAGACCTGCCTCGACGGCACGGCTCTGGGCGCCCGACGCGTCGTAGGACTCGGTGAACGTCACGCCGGCGCCCTCCGGCGTCTTCTGGAAGAGCGGGATGAGTTCCGCGTAGGCCTCTTTCGGCGTCGAGTACGCGACGAGCGAGAGCTTCGCGCCATCCCCGGACGCGTCGGCTGCCGCTTCTGCGCCCGTGCCGCCCCCGGAGCTGTCGCTGGTTCCTCCGCAGGCGGACACGACCAGGGCAGCCATGAGCGCCGCGACGAGCAGCCAGGGAGCGCGTCTGATACTTCGCATCAATTCTCCTTATTTTTCTAACTTGTCTACTAAATTTGTAGACTTATTGATCAGACCATCCCTGTCAACTCGACACCATGGCTCGACAGCCGCGCACCCTAGCAAGAGGCCCGGAGGGATGCGCCGACGGATTTCGGGGGTCAGGTCTTCCATGTTCCAGCAACGGAACATGGAAGACCTGACCCCATGGAGCTAGAGGGTGTGGCTAGCCGTATTGGCGAGCGAACCGCATCGTGCGACGATTGCAACGTGATCCGCGTGTTAATCGTCGACGACCATCCGACGTTTCGCGCGACAGCGCGGGCGCTGCTCCAGGCTGAGGGGTTCGATGTCGTCGGAGAAGCCTGTGACGGCGCATCGGCGCTCGAGGCCGCAAAGGACTTGCACCCGGAGCTCGTCCTGCTCGACGTCCAGCTCCCAGACACGGACGGGTTCGCGGTCGCGGCGCAGCTCTCGGCGAACGGCGACGGTCCCGTGATCGTGATGACCTCGAGCCGCGACGCAGACGATTTCGGGCCGCTCGTCGCTCAGAGCGGAGCGCGCGGATTCGTCGCGAAGTCGGATCTGTCAGGCGCGGCGCTCGACGCGCTGATTCACTGAGGTCGTGAAGCGCAAGGCACTCGTGGTCGCGGCCCTGGCCCTCGCGGCCGGATTCGTCGCGCTCGCCGTGATCCTCTCTTCTCCCCGGGCCGGCAACCCGATCGTCTCCGCGGCCCTCAGCCTCGTGATCGGCTGGTCGTTTACCGGTGCGGGAATCGTCGCCTGGTCGCGGCCACGGAGCGCCCGCTTCGGGAAGCTGATGATCCTCACGGGCTTCGCGTGGTTCCTGTCGGTTCTCTCGGCCTCGGACAGCTCGGTGCTCTTCACGATCGGTCTCGCCTTCGGAGCGATCGCCCTCGCAACCGTCGCGCAGCTCGTGCTGGCGTTCCCGACTGGGATTCTCGACACCCTCGCAGAGCGCGTCGTCGTCGTGAGCGCGTATGTCGTCGCCGGCCCCATGCAGATCGCACTCATGCTGTTCCTCGACCCACCGACATCGCGATTCAAATGCTCGGATTGCCCGTCGAACGGGCTGCTCGTCTGGGCGAACGACACGGTCGCGGACGCGATCATCGTCGTCCAGAACCTGCTCGCGGTGGGCCTCACCATTGCGGTGGTCGTGATTCTCGCTCAGCGCTGGCGCGCCGCAACCCCGCCTGCCCGTCGCTCGCTCGCGCCGGTGCTGGTCACAGGCGCCGTGACCTTCGCCTTCGGAGCCTTCCTCTTTGCCTCCTCGATCGTCTCGACCCGGGCCGAGGTCGTCGCTCAGTTCCTGACGTTCATCTCGCTGGCGACGATCCCGCTGGCATTCCTGGCCGGGCTGCTGCGCTTGCGGCTCGCGCACCTGAACGTCATCCGGCTGATCGCAGACCTCGGCCGGAATCCGGCGCCGGGCCGGCTGCGCGACTCGCTCGCCCGAGCTCTCGGCGACCCCTCCCTCGCACTCGCCTACTGGCTACCGGAGTCGAAGACGTACGTCGACATCAGGGGCCGGCCGCTCGAGCAACTGGCCGACCGCCCGGACCAGGTGGTTCGCCTCGTCGAGCGCGACGGACATCGCGTCGGTGCGCTCGTCCTCGACGCGTCGCTGCGCGACCAGCCGGAGCTCGTCGACGCGGTCACGGCGGCCGCAGGCCTTGCGCTCGAGAACGAGCGGCTCCAGGCCGAGCTGCGCGCGCGACTCGAGCAGCTCACCGAGAGCGAGCAGCGACTGCGCGCTCTCATCGATGCGTCGCCGCTCGCAATCGTCGAGATCGACCTGGACGCCCGGGTGACGTTCTGGAACCGCGCAGCGGAGCACCTGTACGGCTGGTCGAGCGACGAGGTCCTCGGGCAGGAGATCTCGTTCGTCCCGGATCCGGCCGAGCGAGACGACATCCGCGCCCGGCTGCTCGCTGGAGAGGCGATCTCCGACGTCGAGACCGTTCGGCTGCGCAAGGACGGCTCACTCGTCCCGGTCGAGCTCTCGGCCGCGCCGGTCTACGATCAGGATGGTCGCGTCGTCCGCTACATGGCAGTCTCAGCGGACATCTCGGTGAGGAAGCGGGCCGAGGAGGAGCTCCGCCAGGAGCGCGACTTCATCTCGGCCGTGCTCGATACCGCCGCCACGCTCGTGATCGTCACCGATCG
>JBBQXH010000270.1:0-4348 GCA_038209835.1 Gaiellales bacterium
GACGTCGTCCACGGAGAGCCGCTCCCAGACCCCGGGCCGCTGATCGACGGCGACGTCCGAGACCTCGTGGACGGATCCGAGGAGGAAGTCCCACGGATAGGGAGCGATGAGCTCGGCAAGCTCCTGCTGAGGATCGCCCACGTAGTCGACCTCGAGGCCGAGCTTCACCGGCAATCCGCGCGCTTTCGCATCGAGAACGGCGCCGACGTACGACTCGATGTCGAACGAGCATCGCTCGAGGTGGTATGGCAGAAACCAGATCGCGCGCGTCTGCGCGAAGTAGTAGACGTGCTCGGTGAAGCCGATCTCGTCTATCCCCCGGGCACGCGCCGTCGCGACGAATCGCTCGACCGCCTCGACGGTATGCACGAGCGGCTCCTTCGCACCCTCGAGGGGGCCACGCAGGTGCATGTGGTAGTCGACGATCACGGCCCGTCCGCGAGCAACCGCTCAACCGCAGCGAGATCGGCCTGGGTCGTCACCTTGACCAGCCTGCGATCGCCCTCGACTACCTTGACGCGCCCGCCTGATGCCTCGATGAAGCCGGCGCAGTCGCTTGGGTCCGCGGAGGAGCCCTCCATCGCGCGACGGAAGGGCGCCGCCAGGAACGCCTGAGGCGTCTGGATCGCGTAGAGCCCAGACCGGTCGACCGTCTCCACGACCGTCCCCTCAGGTGCGCGTTTGAGCGTGTCCGCGATCAGCAGACCGGGAACCGCACCGTCCCAGCCTTCGCCGAGCGGGGCGAGGACGCGCTCGATCGTCTCGTCACTCGCCAGCGGCCTCGCGGCGTCGTGCACGACGATCACATCCGCGTCCGGCTCCACCTCTTCGACCCCGATCCGGACCGAGCCGGCGCGCGTCGACCCCCCCGTAACGCAGCTCGTGACCTTGCCGACGCCGATCTCTGTGGCCAGGAGGATGGTCGGTTCCTCCCAGCCGGGAGGAGCGAGGACGACGATCGCGTCGACGAACGGGCACGCGTCGAGCCGTTCCAGGCTCTCGGCAAGTAAAGGACGGCCGGCGAGCGGTGCGAATGCCTTCGGGAGGGCACCGCCGAGTCGCTCGCCGCGGCCGGCGGCGCCGGGCACGACCCAGACCCCGCACAAGCGGAGCGACGAGGCGACAGCGGGCGGTTCGGGGGCGGGGGGGGGCATTTCGTCGAGCCACTCGGCGGTCTGCTCTTCGTCCATGTCCTTGGCGTACATGAGCTCGGAGGCGAGGATCTTCTTCGCCTTCACGAACATCTGCTTCTCGCCGGTGGAGAGACCCTTCTCCTGCTCGCGGAGCGAGAGATTACGGACGACCTCGGAGAGCTCGAAGATGTCGCCCGTCTTCATCTTGTCCCGGTTGTACTTGAACCGGCGGTTCCAATTCTTCGGCATCGACGTACCGCTCCCGTGAAGCACCTCGAGCACCTGCTCGACCATCTGCTCGTCGATGACCTTCCGCAAGCCGACACGCTCCGCGTTTTCGGTCGGCACGTTGACGACCATGTCGTTGTGGAGGATCTGGATGGTCAGATACTCGCGTTCCTGCTGCAGGACCATCTTCAGTTCCTTCCGCACCACGGTGCCTGCGCCATGGTGGGGATACACGACCTTGTCGCCGATGTCGAACACCCGAACCCTCCCTCCGAAGGCCAAAAAAAGAGAGCCAATGCTCCCTGTGGAAAGAACCATTCTACCCGCAAACGTACAAAACACGCAACTTTCCAGGACTTTTCAGCCCGTTCCTGGGATTCCGCCTAGATCTGAAGGTAGCGGTCGACGAGATTGTGCTCCTGCAGGCGCCTCAGCCCCTCGCGGATCTCGCGGGCGCGCACCGCGCCGACCCCGTCGACGGCCTCGAGATCCCTGTGGCTCGCCCGGATGATCGAGTCGAGGCTTCCGAAGTCGGCCACGACGTGGCGGATGATGCTGTCCGGGAGACGCGGCAGCTGTGACAGGACGCGGTAGCCGCGAGGCGCGACGGCCAGGTCGAGCGGGTTGACCTCGCGTGAGAACTCGAGTAGAGCAGTGAGCTCCTCGAGGTCGAGCAACCGCTGGTACGGGAGGCCGGCGAGCTCCTCGAGAATCGCGGCTGCATGGCCCGGATCGGCTTCGTAGTCGAAGACGAGCGCCGCTTTCTCGCGCGGGACGTCCTCGATCAGCTCGTCGAGCTGCATCCGGATCAGACGCCCCTCCTCACCGAGCTCGATGCAGTTTCGCTCGATCTCCTCGGCCATTCGCGTTGTCATCTCGGCCCGCTGGAGCACGACCAGGACGTCGTCGAGCGTGACCGCCCCCTGGAACTCGAGCGCCGTCAGGCGCGTCAACCCCTGGTCGAGGCGCTGGCGGTACGTCTCGAGCGTGCCGAGCGCCTGGTTCGTCCGTGCGAGAACGTCGGAGATCTCGCCGAGCTGGTAGCGGATGTCGCCGATGAAGACCGTCACGGTCTCGCGCTGCTGCGAGATCGAGACGACGAGCGCGTCCGTTTGCCTCGCGACGCGCTCGGCCGTCCGGTGCCGCGTGCCGGTCTCGGAGGACGCGATGTTCGGATCGGGCATCAGCTGCACGTTCGCGTTGACGAGGCGCGAGACGGCCGAGTTGACGATGATCGCGCCGTCCATCTTCGCCAGCTCGTACAGATGCTGAGACGAGAACGGGAGATCGAGCCGCATGCCGCCCGAGAACAGAAAGGCGAGCCGTGAGGGCTCACCGATCACGATCAGAGCGCCGAGCCGGGCTCGGATGATGTCGTCAACCCCGGCGCGCAGCGGCATTCCGGGCGCGACCTGTTTGAGCGCCTGAAGGAGCTCCTTATCCTTCCGGGGATCCGTTCGCATCGAGTGCCTGCCCGACCGCCTGTCGAAGGTTGCCCGCCGTTGTGACGCGAAGTTTGCCATGCGGCGACGTTCCGTCAGGCGCGACGGCCTCGGACAGCCCGAGCTTCGCGCACTCCCCGAGGCGCCGATCAGCCTGCGATGCGGGCCTCAGCCGGCCTGTCAGGCCGACCTCGCCGAACGCGGCCAGCCCCGGCCGGACGCGCACCTTCCTGGCCGCAGATGCGATGGCGAGCGCGATTCCGAGGTCTGCGCCCGGCTCGTCGATACGCACGCCGCCGGCAACGTTCACGAAGACATCGGCTTGCCCGAGCGGGAGACCCGCGTGCCGGCCGAGCACCGCGACGATCATGGCGAGCCGCTTCGGATCGACTCCGGTGCCAACGCGTCGGGGCATCGCCAGATCGGTCGGTGCGACGAGGGCCTGGATCTCGAGCAAGAGCGGACGTGTCCCTTCGAGCACGCAAGTCACGACGGAGCCAGGCTCGTCGGTCTCACCCCGGCCGAACACCTCCGACGGGTCGAGGACGCCGGCCAGGCCGGTCGCGGTCATCTCGAAGATCCCGAGCTCGTTCGTCGAGCCAAACCGGTTCTTCACGGCACGCAGAATGCGATGCTCGCGGTACCGATCACCCTCGAACTGCAGCACGCAATCGACGAGATGCTCGAGCACACGCGGGCCCGCAACCGAGCCGTCCTTGGTGACATGCCCGACGAGGAAGACGGCGATCCCATCTTCCTTTGCCACGCGCAGCAGTCGTCCGGCTGCCTCTCGCACCTGCGCGACGGACCCAGGCGCCGAGCCGAGCTCGGGGGCGTAGAGCGTCTGGATCGAGTCGATCACGCAGACCTCGGGGCGCTCGCGCTCGAGCGTCGCGCAGACGAGATCGAGATTCGTCTCGGCGAGGATGCGGACATCATCCGAGCCACCGAGCCTGTCGGCACGGAGCTTGACCTGCGCCGTGGACTCCTCACCCGTAACGAGCGCGACCGTCCGCTCGACGCTCATCGCCCGAAGCGCCATCAGGAGAAGCGTCGACTTGCCGATTCCCGGATCTCCGCTGACGAGGACAAGCGACGCAGGAACAAGGCCGCCACCCAGGACGCGATCGAGCTCGGGAACCCCGGTTGGGATCCTGTCGGCCTCGCCCGCTTCGACGTCGTCGAGGCGGAGAAGAGGCTGGGCGGCGACGGCAGGAGCCGATCCGTTTCGGTCTGGCGTGAGCTCCTCGACGAGGCTTCCCCACGCGTCGCAGCTCGGGCATCGGCCGAGCCACTTCCCGGTCGTGTACCCGCATTGCGAGCACACGTGCTGAACCGTGGGCTTTGCCACCTACCAAGTCTACGGACGCCGCCCGACAGCCCTGTGCTCCAGGTGTGACAATCGCGTGACGGTGGCCGACGCGCCGACACCCGAAGCGCCGTTCGCATACGCCGAGGTGGTCGTCGAACGGGCGATCGAGGTGGTCTTCGCCTACCTGGCCGACGGCGAGGCCCTCGCGGCGTGGATGCCGGAGGAGTTCTCCG
>JBBQXH010000271.1:0-4338 GCA_038209835.1 Gaiellales bacterium
GTACGCCAACAATCCGGGTATGACCGCGAGGCTCAGGTCGCGCAGATCTCTCCGAGTGTTGCGGAGGTGCTGCTCGACGGGTCGTACGAGGTGACCGGGGAGTTCGCCTCGTAGCCGACGCCGCGCTTCTGGCGTCTGTCACGGAGCCGGCCCGTGCTATTGAGCCTCCGCTGGGCGCGCCGACGTTCAGGTTGCCTACGGCCCTGCCGGCGTCTCCTTCGGCTTGCCAGCGCGTCGGCCCGCGCACGCCGTCGCGGTTAGCCCTTGAATCGGCGGTCGCCGCCGCGCATCGAATGGGGGGAGGACGCGGCTCGCTCGGCTGACTGCGTCCCGACTGTCGGGACGAGACCGTGAGGAGAGCGAATGACAGCGACTGCCGCGAAGCCAGTGCGGGTCGATCGGGACGAGGTCTTTCTCGAGCTGACGAAGTCGATCTGCCCGGTCTGCAAGCGCGTGATCGACGCCGAGGTGAATGCCCGCGACGGCAGGATCGTGATGAAGAAGCGCTGCCCCGAGCACGGGCCCTTCGAGGCGCTCGTCTATTCCGACGCCGACCTCTACCTGTCGACGATCCGGTTCAACAAGCCGGGAACGCTCCCGCCCGAGTTCCAGACCGAGGTCAAGGAGGGCTGCCCGCTCGATTGCGGTCTCTGTCCGGAGCACAAGCAGCACTCGTGCCTCGGCGTGATCGAGGTCAATACGGCCTGCAATCTCGACTGTCCGATCTGCTTCGCCGACTCCGGACACCAGCCGGACGGGTACTCGCTGACCCGGGAGCAAGTCGCTCTCATGCTCGACACGTTCGTCGCCGCAGAGGGTGAGCCCGAAGTGCTCCAGTTCTCGGGCGGGGAACCCACGATTCATCCCCAGATCATCGAGTTCGTCGAGATGGCGCTCGAGCGCGGGATCCGTTATGTAATGCTCAACACGAACGGGATTCGGCTCGCCCGCGATCACCGTTTCGCCGAGGAGGTCGCCCGGGTCGGCGCGCATGTCTACTTCCAGTTCGACGGGCTCGAGGAGGCGACGCACCGCGCGATCCGCGGCAAGGACCTGCGTGCTGAGAAACAGCGTGCGCTCGATCGCTGTGCCGAGCTCGGCATCACCGTGATGCTCGTTGCTGCCGTCGAGCGCGACATCAACGAGCACGAGCTCGGCGCGATCGTCCGCTTCGGCGTCGGGCATCCCGCCGTGCGGGGCGTGATCTTCCAACCGGTCACCCACGCCGGCCGCCACATCGTGTTCGACCCGCTCCAGCGGCTGACGAACGCGGACATCATGCACCTGCTTGCCGGGCAGGTGCCCGAGTGGCTCGCGGTGTCCGATTTCGTGCCGGTACCGTGCTGCTTCCCAACGTGCAGAAGCATCTGCTACGGCCTCGTCGACAGCGGGGCGCTGATGCCAGTCGCCCGTCTGTTCGACATCGAGGAATACCTCGACTACGTCGCCAACCGTGTGTTCCCGGACATGGAGATCAGACACGCGCTCGAGCAGATGTTCTCAGCCTCGGCGACACCGGGCGTCGAGCAGGCTCTGCTCTCGTGCGCGAGTTGCGGCATCGACCTGCCCGAGGCTCTGCGGGATATCGAACAACATGGGTTCATGATCGTGGCGCAAGACTTCCAAGACCCCTACACGCTCAACGTGCGCCAGCTGATGAAATGCTGCGTCGCGCAGATCACGCCCGACGGTCGGCTGATCCCATTCTGCGCCTACAACTCCGTCGGCTACCGCGAACAAGTGCGGGCACAGCTGTCCGGCGTCGAGGTCTCGCCGCTCGTGCCGAACGCCGCCCCGTTGCAACCGTTCCTCGAAGCGACGCGCTACGGCTCTCGCACGGTCGCGCGGAGCGGTCACCGTCCGGGCGAAGCGGCGAACGCGGGGACCAGAGGCCGGGGGCTCGACCGATGACCGCCACCGCGGATGAGATCAAGGCCTGCTGTTCCGCCTCGTATGCCGGCGAGACTGCTCGCTTCCTGCTCGGCACGTCCTTCCATCCGGGCGGCAGCAGACTCACCCGGCGGCTCCTGACGGAGCTGCGAGTCACCGCCGATGCGACGATCGCGGACATCGCAAGCGGGCCTGGTTCGAGCGCGATCTTCGCGGGGCAGGAACTCGGGTGCACCGTGGTCGGTGTCGACCTCTCTGCGGAGAACGTGGCCGCGTCCAGGATCGCTGCGAGGGAGGCTGGAGTCTCCGAGCGTGTCCGCTTTGTCGAGGGCGACGCGGAGGCACTGCCGTTCGCCGACGAGAGCGCCGACGGAGCGCTGTGTGAGTGTGCGCTTTGCCTCTTCCCCGACAAGCGCGCCGCCGCAGCAGAGGTCGCCCGGGTGCTTCGCCCAGGAGGGCGACTCGCGCTCTCCGACGTCACCGCTGATCCCGAGCGCCTTCCCGAGGAGCTGGCGACCATCGCAGGTTGGGCCGCCTGTGTGGCCGACGCACGCCCGCTTGACGAGATCGCGAGCCTACTCGAGGACGCAGGCTTCGTCGTCGAGAAGACGGAAGCGCACGATCGGCTTGCCGCACAGCTCGTCGATCGCGTCGAAGCCAGGTTGCGACTCGCGCGCGTCCTGCGGGAGCGTATGCCAGCAGACCTCGTACTCAACGTCGAGTACGGGATCGGACTTACACACGCCGCGCGCCAGGCGATCGACCAGGGAGCGCTCGGCTATGGCATCGTCGTCGCACGCCGCTGATCCGTGTCCGACGGCGAGCGCTGGACAAGGGACGTCCTGCACGAGCTTCGTGCCGCTCGGTTCTCGCCCCACGCCTGGCATCGCTTCCTCGCCGCCTCCTTCCGGCGTGCGCGAGAGCAGCGACGGGCGCACCCTAGGGCACACGCGCAGACCGTTGCGCTCGCCCTCGCAGGCCTGGTGGGCTGGGCGCTCGTCGGGGCCGTGGGTCGGGCGTGGCTGGCGGTGGCGGGGGCAGCGTGGTGGGTGCTTGTCATGCTCATGCTCGATTGGCACCTCGGCATGCTCGAGCGCCCGGACGGACGGACGCTCCCGCACCTGGGGGTGGCCAACACCGTCACCCTCATCCGCAGCGCGGCATTGCCGATCCTCTTCGTGCTGGACGCCACGGGGCTGCTCGTCATGCTCGCCATCCTCGCTGCCTTGGACGTTGCAGACGGCGGCGTCGCTCGGCGGCTCGACGAGGAAACGCGTCTCGGGGCGTGGCTCGACGGTTCGCTGGACGGTCTCCTTGCCGCCTCCTTCGTCGTGGCTGCGTTACGGATCGATGCCATACCCGGCTGGCTGGCGGTTCTCATCGCCGCACGGGTTGCGTTTCCGTGGCTCGTCGTCTCCCTGGTGTACTTCCTCTCGCCGTCGCCACCGCGAGCGAGCGACGCGATGCGCTTGCCGGGGCTCGCGGCCCGGCTCCCGGGCGCCACCGCCGCAACCGGCCTCGGGCTTGCTCTTGTCGGGGAGGCCGTCGGCGTCACGATCGCGGCCGCGGCGATGGCCGCGTCTTTCGCTCTTCTGGCCATCACCATCGCTGCCTGGAGATCGGAGTCGGAGATCGGGGCGCTCGCGCACCGCTTCGCAACTCGTCGAACTCGGAGTCGCGCTGAATCGCTTTGGTTCGCGATCGCATCGAAGTCTCGAATGGCCGACCGCCGGGGAACTCGCCCATGAACCAGAAGAAGTCGCGGACGTCCCGCCGCTCGCAGGCCGAGAACGCGCACTCGAAGAGACCATCTTGGGTCAGCCGCTCGCGGCTCCTGGTGGCGGGAGCGGTCCTCGTGGTTGCCGCGCTCGTGGGCGTCGGACTGCTGGTGGTGCGTGACACCGGCCCCGCCCCCGCTGTGCCAGTCTCGTCTGCCTCGGCGGTCTCCCTGTCGGGAGTCGACCCGATCACCGGCAAGGAGGTGTCGCTTGCCGATTTCGCCGGCAAGCCTGTCGTCCTCAACGTGTGGGGATCGTGGTGCGAGGGATGCAACGCGGAGGCAACAGACCTGCGGAAGTTCGGCGAGCGTCATCCCGAGGTCCAGATCGTCGGGATCGACCTGCAGGACTCGAAAGACGGGGCCCGTGCCTTCTACGCCAAGTGGAAATGGACGCATCCGAGCGTGTTCGACCCGGACGGCCAGATCTCGTTCGACCTCGGGCTACAGGGGACGCCCACGACGTTCTTCCTCGACCGTGAGCATCGCATCGTGACCCGCATCGTCGGTGCGACCGACCTCGCCGGCTTCGAGGAGGGCCTGCGACAGGCAACCTCGGGGGCGTAAGTGCGCCACAAGCGTGGCTGAGCACGGGGCGGTCCGGGCTCACGGGCAGAAGCGCGGACGGCGATCATGGATCGAACGAGAGAAATGAGCCTTCCGAACGGCGT
>JBBQXH010000272.1:0-4335 GCA_038209835.1 Gaiellales bacterium
TCCGCCCGACCCCGGGTAGAACGGCCAGCGGTGGAGCGAGACGACGAGGACGGTCGGATCGCTCCAGAAGATGGCCTGCGTCCCGTTGCCGTGGTGGACGTCCCAGTCGAGGATCGCGACGCGTCCGAGACCGAGCTCTCGCTGCGCGAACCTGGCCGCGATTGCGACGTTGCCGAAGAGGCAGAAGCCCATCGCACGGCCTGGAAGCGCGTGATGGCCCGGTGGCCGAACGAGGGCGAACCCCTCGCGTTCCGTCGCCTCGATGGCCGCTCCGGCGCCCCGTAGCGCGAGGTCGTAGCTCGACGGCGTGCAGATCGTGTCGGCGTCGAGGCGAACCGTCCGCCCGCTCTCCGACACCGCACGCACCATCTCCACGTACTCCCGCTCGTGGCAGGCGCAGACCTCCGCTGGTGTCGCGGGCCGCGGCTTCGAGAAGGTCGGAAAGGCGGCGTGCAGCGCCCGGAGGCGGTCTCCGTTCTCCGGGTGGTCGCCGGTCGGGTGCAACTCGGCGAAGTCGGGGTGGGAGACGATCTCCACGGGGCGGAACATCATGGCACAGACGCGCTTGACCCCACCTTCCTTGGCCGAGTAGAGTCGAATTGAAATCGTTACCAACCGGAGTTCCATGCCCCCCACGATCAAGGAAGTCGCAGAGCGCGCCCAGGTCTCGGTCTCGACCGTGTCACGTGTGCTGAACGACTACCCGTTCGTCAGCGACACGGCTCGGGCCCGCGTGGTCGAGGCGATGGAGGAGCTCGACTACCGGCCGGACGGCGCGGCGCGCACGATGCGCACGGGAACGAGTCTCGCCGTCGGGTTCGTCGTCGACGACTTCGCGAACCCGCTCTTCTCAGCGATCGCCAAGGGCGCCGACCTCTCGCTCTACGAGCGCGGCTACTCCCTCGTTCTCGCGAACTCCCAGCACGACGTCAGGCGGGAGGCGGATGCGCTCTCTGCGCTCAGGCAGCGGCGCGTCGACGGGTTGATGATCGCCCTCGTCGACGAGCGCGAGTCCTGGGTGGTCGACGCGCTGGCGACGTTCCCGGCGAGTGTCCTGCTCGACCGCGAGTGCCCGGGCGCCAGCGCCGAGGCGGTGCTCCCGGACCATGCACGGGGAATCGCGGCCGCGCTCGATCATCTTCTCGAGCTCGGTCACCGGCGGATTGCGCTCATCGCGGGAAGCCAGGGCCAGCGCGGAAGCCGGGTTCGGGTCGAGGCATTCCGAGCCCATCTGCGCCTTCGGGATATCCCGCTCGACGACAGGCTTCTCCGCGTCGGGGAGCTGAGCTCCGAGACCGGGTATCTCGCCATGCGAGAGCTGCTCGCACTTGACGATCCCCCGACGGCGGTCATCTCGGGGAGCAACCAGATCTTCGTCGGCGTGGTGCTTGCGCTCCGCGAGCACGCGTTGCGCGTCCCGGCCGACATCTCCCTCGTCACCTGCGACGACGTCGATGTGACCCGGCTTCACGAGCCTCCGATCGACGTGGTCAGCCGGGACGCGATGGAAATGGGGCGAGCTGCCGCCAAGCTCTTGCTCGCGCGGCTCGACGATCCCTACGGCCCGCCACAGCAGGCGATCGTCCCGACCACCTTCGTCCGGCGCGGAAGCTCGGCCGCGCCTGCCGAGCGCCGGCCGTGAGCACACAGATCGCCGAGATCCGCATCCATCCGATATCCGTGCCGCTCGCGCGACCATTCTGGATGTCGCTCGAGCCCTACACGGTCGCGGCGGAGATCGTCGTCGAGGTCGAGACCGAGGACGGCTGCGTGGGGATCGGCGAGATCCACGGTCGGCTTCAGGCGGAGATCGTCGAGATGCTCGTGCACTTCCGCTCGGCGCTCGTCGGCCAAGATGCACTCGATCACGAACGGCTCTACGAGCTCCTCTTCCGGTCGACGTACAGCCGCGGGTCGGCGCGGTTCGGTGACGCCGACGGGCAACCGCACTTTGGCTCGAGCGGGAAGCCGCAGCTCATGGCGGCTCTCGGCGGCATCGATATCGCGCTCTGGGACATCAAGGGCAAGGTCGTCGGGATGCCGCTCTGGAAGCTGCTCGGAGCCGGTCGATCATCGGTGCCCGCCTATGCGAGCGGTGGCTACTACGGGCCCGAGGGCGAGCCGTTCGTCGACGAGCTCGTCGAGGAGATGACTGGATATGCGGCGCTTGGCTTCGCGGCGCTCAAGATGAAGGTCGGCGGGCAGCCGATCGCGGAGGACGTCAGGCGAGTGGCGGCCGTGCGTGATGCGCTCCCCGAGGCAACGATCATGCTCGATGCGAACTCCGCCTACGACGTGCCGACTGCGATCGAGGCCGCGAGAGCCTTCGAGCCCTTCGGGATCCACTGGCTCGAGGAGCCCGTGGCCTGGTTCGACCCGATCTTCGGTCTCGCCCGCGTCGGCGCCCAGACCTCGATTCCACTCGCGAGCGGGGAGCGAGAGCTGCATCGCTTCGGCTGCCGCGACCTGATCGACAACACGCCGATCCGCTATATGCAATTCGACTGCACCCGGGCGGGCGGCGTCACCGAGTGGCTTCGCGTGGCTGCCTACGCATCGCATCACGGTGTCCAGATGGCCCCGCACCACGACCCTCAGATCCACGGCCATCTCGTCGCAGCCGTGGACAACGGCTACATCCTCGAGGTGTTCCCGGATCCGGTTCGCGATCCGGTCTGGAGCGAGCTCTTCACCGTTCAGCCGCAAATCGTGAACGGCGAGGTGCTCCTGTCGGACCGTCCCGGGCTCGGCGTCGAGCTGAACGTCGAGTTCGTCGAGCGTTACGGCACACGGGTGGCGGCATGATCACCGGCTTCCATCACTTCGAGATCACGACCGCGGACGCCGATCGCCAGGCCGCGTTCTACGGCGAGCACTTCGGCATGCAACTCGTCTCCGATCGCGAGATTCCGCCCGGCGGGTTCACGGAGAAGGTCACAGGTGTTCCCGGCGCCCGGGTTCGGATCGTCCATCTCAGCGGCTGGGGTGTGAACTTCGAGCTGCTCGAGTACCCGGAGCCGGGCGGCGAGCCGCGCTCGCGCGAGCCGAATCACACTGGCAGCGCTCACCTCTGCTTCGTGACCGACGACATCGAGGCCGACTACGAGCGGCTCTGCGAGAGCGGCGTCACCATGCGCTCACCCGGCCCAGTGACCGTCGTCGGCGGCCCGAACGACAGCGGCAAGGCGCTGTACCTCGAGGATCCGGACGGGAACGCGGTCGAGCTAATACAACTCGCCCGCCCATGGCCGGGAGCGGGATGAACAGCGGCCTGGCAGGCAAGACGGCGGTCGTGACTGGTGCGGCGAGCGGCATCGGCCGGTCCTGCTGTACGGCGCTCGCGGCCGAAGGCGCCAACGTCCTCGTGGCCGACCTCGACGGTGACGCGGCGACCGCGGTCGCCGGCGAGCTCGGCGATCGGGGGGTGGCGGCTCGCGTGGACGTGACCGACGCCGACGACGTCGCCCGCACTGTCTCCGCGGCGGCAGAGCGGTTCGGCTCGCTCGACGTCCTCGTCACGTGCGCGGGCGTCTTCCACGCGACGCCATTCGACGAGATCACTCCGGACGAGTGGGACCGGATCCAGGCAGTGAACCTCCGCGGGACGTTCCTCGCCTGCCAGGCCGCGGTGAGGGCGATGGTCCCGTGCGGCACCGGCCGGATCGTGACCATCGCGTCGCTCGCCGGGCAGGTCGGCGGCCTGGCGGCCGGAGCGTCCTACGCGGCGTCCAAGGCCGGAGTGATCGGCCTGACGAAATCCGTCGCACGGTTCGCGGGCCCGCATGGAATCCGCGTGAACTGCGTCAACCCGGGGATCATCGACACCCCGATGACCGCCGCGTGGCCGTCCGAGGTGCGCGAGCGCATCGTCGGACCCACGCCGCTCGGGCGTACGGGTACGTCCGAGGAGGTCGCCGCCGTCGTCGTCTGGCTCGCGTCGGACGCCGCCGGATTCGTCCACGGAGCGCACGTGGACGTAAACGGCGGCCTCCATATGGCATAGACACTGACAACCAGCAACTCAGAGGAGGAACCACATGGCGAAGGAAGCAAAGGTCTGTCGGGGCACGTGGTGCATGGCCTTCGGGTTCGAGCCGCCGGCGGCGCTCGACGAGGTCCTGCCCGTGCTCGCCGCCTGGGGCTACGACGGCGTCGAGCTCGGCGGCTTCTTCGACCACGTCACGGTCGAGCGCTATCCGGACAAGGAGAGCCGGAAGAAGCTGAAAGCGCATCTCGACGACCTCGACCTCGAGATCGCGGGCATCGCCCCCGGCCCCTACGGCGACCTCTTCCGCCTGCCCTGGGCAACGGGCTCGCAGGAGGTCTACGACGAGT
>JBBQXH010000273.1:0-4334 GCA_038209835.1 Gaiellales bacterium
CAGGTGACGGGCCCCGACTCCGAGGGCGAAGACCGGATGCTCGCTCTGCTCGAGCAGGAGGACAGCAGTCGCCACGTCGCCACGTCGCCGAACGGGGTCGGGCTCCGGGATCTCCGGGCGCGGCGCGTCGGGCACGAACGCGAGGTGCACGGGCCCCTGCGGTGCGCTGCAGGCGATCCGGATCGCCGCCGCGACGACCTCCTCGGCCCCGTGGCTGCCGAGCGTGGCGCTCCACTTCGTGACCGGCGCGAGCAGCGCGTCCTGGTCGATTCGCTGGTGCGAGACCCGCGGGCGCTCGCCGACCGGCACGGCGTCACTGATCAGCAGCATCGGCTGGCGGTCGAGCAGGGCCTGCGCGGCGCCGTGCACGGCGCTCGCGACCCCTGGCCCGCGGGTGACGACGCACGCGCCCGGCACGCCGGAGAGCTCGCCGTCGACGCCCGCCATGATCGCAGCGGCCGTCTCGCCGTGCACCAGCACGAAGCGCAGCCCCGCCCGCTCGCAGGCGCCGACGACCTCGAGGTTGTTGCCGCCGCCCGGCACGCCGTAGACGACGCGGGTGCCTGCCGCGGCAAGCGCGCGGGCGAGGACGTCGGCGAGCGCCGCACGTGTCAGAGATTCACTCGCGACATGTCGTGGTAGCGGTCGCCCCGGGCGGAGCCGGCCGAGCCGAGCTGCTCGAGGTCCTGAGCGGACAGCTCGATCTCGAGGGCCTCGACGTTCTCGTCCAGGTAGCGACGGCGCTTGGTACCCGGAATCGGGATGATGTCCGCGCCCTGCGCGTGCACCCAGGCGAGCGCGATCTGGGCGGACGTCACGCCCTTCGCGCTCGCGATCGAGTCGACGATGTCCGCGATCGATGTGTTCGCGCGCAGGTTCTCGGCCTGGAGGCGCGGCTGCAGGCGGCGATAGTCGTCCTCGTCGAGATCGTCGATCGTGCGCCCGGTGCCGGCCAGGAAGCCACGCCCGAGCGGGCTGTACGGCACGAAGCCGATGCCGAGCTCGCAAATCGTCGGCAGGATCACGGCCTCGGGCTGGCGGGCCCAGACCGAGTACTCCGTCTGCAGCGCCGACAAGGGGTGCACCGCGTGCGCGCGCCGAATCGTCTCGGGGCTCGCCTCGGAGACGCCGATGAAGCGCACCTTGCCCTCGGACACCAGCTCCCCCATCGCGCCGACGGTCTCCTCGATCGGCGTGTCGGGATCGACCCGATGGCACTGGTAGAGGTCGATGACGTCGACGCCGAGGCGGCGGAGGCTCGCGTCGCAGGCCTCCCGTACGTACTCGGGCCTGCCGTTGATGCTCCTAACAGCGGGATCCTCGGTGCGCACGATCCCGAACTTCGTCGCCACGACGACCTCGTCGCGGCGGCCGTGAAGGGCCTCGCCGAGCAGCAGCTCGTTCGCGCCGACGCCGTACATGTCGGCCGTGTCGATAAGCGTGACGCCGAGCTCGATCGCGCGTTGGATCGTCCGTATCGCCTCTCGCTCGTCGGGCGTCCCGTAGAACTCCGACATCCCCATGCAGCCGAGGCCGATCGCCGACACGGCCAGGCCGTGCCTCCCGAGCTCGCGTCTCTCCACGTCGTGAGGCTACCTGCGACCCGGATCGTTCCGCGATCGCAGGACGCCCCGGCGTGCTTGACAGGATCCGCACGTCGCGCGAAGATCGGCTGCGGAAGAAAATCGATTTTCATGGCGGAAGGAGCGCGGTTTGGACGCCGAACGGCACGCTGGCAAGATCGTCTTCATCACCGGCGGGGGTAGCGGAATGGGTCGGGCGACGGCATTGCGCTTTGCCCGGGAGGGTGCGGACCGGATCTATCTCGTCGACAGGCTCCAGGATCGACTCGACAGCGTGGCGGGAGAGATCGCCGAGGCCGGAGCGGCCGCCGGGACGATCAAGGCTGAGCTCTCGGAGATCGATGAGTGCGACCGCGCTGTACGCGAGGCATTCGACGAGTCCGGACGGCTTGACGTGGTGGTCTCGAACGCCGCCGCCTGGAGTGAGGAGCCGTTTCTGGAGATGAAGGACGAATCGTGGTTGCGAGTCATCTCGGTCAACCTGACGGCGTCGTTCGCCATCGGACAGCGTGCTGCCCGGACGATGGTTGCCACGGGTCGCGGCGGCGTGATTCTCTACACCGCGTCGATCTCATCGCTCGGTGGGTCGCCGAAGTTCTCTCACTACAACGCGGCGAAAGCCGCGACTGCGAACCTCGTGAAAACCATGGCACTCGAGCTCGTCGAGCACGGGATCCGCGTCAACTGCATCAGTCCCGGTCCCAGCGACACACAGCAATCGGTCGATCTCGTCGGTAGCGAGCTGATGGAGAAGTGGCGCCGCGAGGGGTTTCCCGTCGTGCCGATGGGCCGGCTCGGAAGCGCGGAGGACATGGCTGCCGCATTCTCCTTCCTCGCCTCCGACGACGCCTCCTACATCACCGGGGTCAACCTTGTGATCGACGGCGGCCTCACCGCACATGCCTACTCGGTTCCCCCGTCATGAAGCTCACCGACGATGTCTACCTGGTCGGCGGCGGAGACTATGGCTTCAACCTCACCCACCGCCTCGACTGTCACACGTATCTGATCGACGGAGGCGACGAGCTCGCGCTGATCGATGCAGGGTTCGGCCCGGGAACGGAGGAGATCCTCGACGTGATCCGGGGAGACGGCTTCGACCCCGCCAAGATCGGGAAGATTTTCATCACCCACTACCACGCAGACCACGCGGGCGGTGCTGCCCCGATGAAGCGCGCGACGGGAGGGGCGTTGTACGCGGGTGTCGAGGCGGCCCCGACGATCCGCATCGCGGACGCAGATCAGATCGGGCTCAACTGGGCGAAGACCTTCGGCTTCTATCCGGCCGACTACGAGTGGGAGCCGGCGGATGTCGACGTGGAGTTCGGTGACGGCGAGCGCATCGTGGTCGGCAAGCTCGAGGTCGAGACGATCGCAACGCCCGGTCATTGCAACGGCCACTATTGCCTGCGGCTCGAGGGTCGCGACCGCACATATCTGTTCTCCTCGGATTGCGTCTTCTGGGGCGGAGCGATCATTCTCCAGAACGTTCCCGACTCGAACTTGCAGCAGTACGCTGCGTCCTGCAACAGGATCGCCGAGCTCGAGTTCGACGCCTTGCTCCCGGGCCACCATCTGATCTCACTTCGTGATGGTCGCAGGCATGCCGAGGTGGCCGCCCGCGAGTTCAATCGCATCGGTCTTCCCAGGGACCTCCTGAGATAGAAGGGACGACCTCGGCGACCATGGCGGCAACTGGTAGGGCCGTCCGTCTCGCGGATGTCGCCCACTTGGCGGGCGTCGGCACGTCGATCGCCTCCCGTGTGCTGAACGGCGACCCGACCGTCTCGATCCGACCCGAGACGCGGGAACGGATCCTCGACGCTGCGAAAACCCTGAACTACCGGCCCAATGCGCTGGCTCGCGGCCTCCGGCTCGCCCGCACGATGACCATCGGGATCATCATCAACCTCGCGTACTACTACGAGAATGCTGAGATCCTGATGGCAGTCGAGCGCGCCGCGGCCGCCGCCGGGTACCTGACTCTGATAGCCGACACCGCCGACTTCGTGGGTCGTGGAGAGGCCTATCGTCGCCTCCTCTTCGAACGTCGAGTCGACGGGCTCCTCATCGCGAGCATCCTCGTGAACGACGAATTCGTGCGGGAGCTGAAACAGGAGGGCCTCCCGTTCGTCATTCTCAACCGCCGTGTTCGCGGCGCGGGGCCGAGCGCGAGCGTCGATGACGCGCTGGGCATGCGGATGGCCGTCGATCATCTGGTCGAGCTCGGTCATACGCACATCGGCTACGTGGCGGGCCCGGTGAGAATCGACCCCGCGAGCAGGCGTCTGGTCGGTTTCCGAGCCGGCATGCGCGCGGCGGGTCTTCCCATTCGCTCCGGGTTCGTCCTGCCGTGCGCGGTAGACGATGACGCGGTCTTTCGCGCGACCGCGGACCTGCTCGAGCGGCGCCCGCGACCGACTGCTCTGATCGTCTGGAGTCCGACCGCGGCTGTCCCTGCCCTCGCTTCTGTGCGGCAGAGCGGGCTCCGGCCACCCGAGGACGTTTCGATCATGTCCTTCAACGAGTCGCCCATCGCGAGGTACCTGAACCCACCCCTGACGACGGTTCACATGCCGCTCGAGGAAATGGCCGACGCCGGCGTGCACGCGCTCCTGCGGATCGTGGACGGCGAGCATCCCCGCAGCATCGTCGCCCGGACGGCGCCGGTTCTCGTCACGCGCGGCTCGACGGGTCATCGGGGGTCTTGACTCACCCTCGGCTGAGCGAGATGATGGCGCCCAGGCAGAA
>JBBQXH010000274.1:0-4333 GCA_038209835.1 Gaiellales bacterium
CGAGGAGGCGGTGGCCGAAGCGCCCTTCCAGATCTGGGTACCGCGCCGCGTCCCACGGGGCTTCACTCTGGACGTCAGGTTCGTGCCGGCTGCCGAACGCCCCCTGACCATACCGTCGGTCTTCCTGAACTACGTCCCGGACGACGCGGCCCATCGACTCTCCCTGCGAGAGACGGCGACCGGCGAGCTCGGATCGACGGCGTGGGCCGATCCTGTGGCCGTTGAGCATGAAGGCGAGGAGTTCGCCGTCGTCCTCACGGATGACGAGCATCCCTGGCGACCCACGCACGTCTTCGTCGAGCGCCCGGGGACGTCGATCGAGATCACATCCGACCTCGAGCTCGAGACACTGCTCGAGATCGCGGCTTCGCTCGCGCCGGCCCAGGACGAACCACCTCTACTCTAGGGAGCAGGATCTCCGGGGAGCCGCGAGAACATCACGCAGTCCGAGCGCCTGCCCTTCACGTCGAGCCCCATCCGGAGCACACCTTCTCGGACGAAGCCGGCACCTTCTGCAACTCGCTGGGACGCGATGTTGTCGACCTCGGTGCAGAGTTGCAGCCGCGGCAGGCCGAGCTCGATCCCCCAGCCCGCAACGAGCCGCAGGGCGCGCGTCGTGATCCCGCGCCTGCGAACCTCGGCCCTGAGCCCGTACCCGATCTCGCCCACGGGCCAGGGACCGCTTCGCAGATCGATCCCCCCGAGGTAGGTGCCGTCGGCAGGGTCGGCGATTGCAAACGTCGCGGCCTCGCCTGAATGCCACCGGGCATGGCTCATCGCGATCCACCCTCTTGCGTCCCCTTCGGTATACGGCGACGGAACCGTCGTGTAGCGCTGCATCGCCTCCTCCCGGCAGTGCTCGACCATCAGCGGGATGTCCTCGTCGCGCAGGAGCCGGAGCGCGACGGCGCCGTCCGAGAGCGGCGGGTCTGGCGGCACGAGTTTCACCTGGCCGACTCTAGTGATCCGTTCCTCCGGAACGGGGCACTGGCTTGGGCTACGGTGTGAGCATGCGTGCGGTTCGTCTCGTTTTCGCCGCGGTGCTTCTCGCGCTGGTCGCGGGTGTCGTCGGATCAGCCAACGCGACCCCGTTGGTGACGAAAGCGCCGCGGTTCCGCCACGTGATCGTCGTCGTCTTCGAAAACAAGGAGTACGGCAGCATCATCGGCAAGGCAGACGCTGCGCGGTTCAACCGTCTCGCGAAACGCTATGCGCTGCTCACGAGCTCGTTCGGCGTGACTCACCCGAGCCTTCCGAACTACATCGCGCTCGTGTCGGGCTCCACCCAGGGGATCGACTCGAACTGCACGAAATGCTCGGTCGACGCGCGGAGCCTCGCGGATACCCTCGAGGAGGCCGGGAAGACCTGGAAGACATATGCGGAAGGCCTCCCGTCGGCCGGGTTCACCGGTGGATCCTCCGGTGACTACGCGAAGAAGCACAACCCCTTCCTCTACTTCGACGACATCGTTGCGAGCCCGGCTCGGCGTAACCGGGTCGTGCCGTACGGCCAGTTCTCAGGCGATCTCGCCTCGGGTGCGCTCCCGGATTTCTCGTTGGTCGTACCGGATCTCTGCCACTCGATGCACGACTGCTCGGTCAAGACGGGCGACCAGTGGCTCTCGGCGTTCATCACGCCGATGTTGAAGAGCCCGCTCATGAAGTCAAGCGTTGTCTTCGTGACCTTCGACGAGGGGAGCTCGGACCTCCGGGGCGGCGGGCACATCGCCACCCTCGCCGTCGGGCCGACGGTGAAGCGTGGAGCACGCTCCGGCGGCGTCGTAAACCACTACGGACTGCTCCGGACGATCGAGGATGCGTGGGGTCTGCCGCGGCTCGGCGAGTCGGCCAGCGCGACCCCGATCACCGGGATCTGGAAGTCAGGCTAGCCGACGACAAGCGCGGCGCTGCCCCTGACGATCCCGCGACGCAAGCGGCCGAGCGCCTCGTTCGCCTGCGTGAGCGGATACGCCTCGACCTCTGTCCTGACGGGCACCTGCGGAGCCAGGGCGAGGAACTCGACGGCGTCGCGCCGGGTCAGATTCGCAACCGAGCGAACCGCCCGCTCGCCCCAGAGGATCTCGTACCGGAACGACGGGATGTCGCTCATGTGGATTCCTGCGCAGACGACCGTTCCTCCCTTGCCGACGGCCCGCAGTGCCGCCGGGACGAGCTCTCCTGCGGGGGCGAAGATGATGGCTGCGTCGAGCTCCTCCGGAGGTTGCGCGAACGAGTCGCCGGCCCATTCCGCCCCGAGCTCGAGCGCGAACCGCTGGGCCTCGCTGTCGCCGGCCTTCGTGAACCCGAAGACACGCCGGCCCTGAGAGCGTGCGACCTGGATGACGATGTGCGCAGCGGCGCCGAAGCCGTAGAGACCGAGCCGCTCGGCATCCCCTGTCATCACGAGCGAGCGGTAGCCGATCAAGCCGGCGCACAGGAGCGGAGCGGCCTGGATGTCGGTGTACTCGGCGGGAATCGGGAAACAGAAGCGGTGGTCGGCGACTGCGAGCTCCGCGTACCCGCCGTCGATCTGGTACCCGGTAAAGCGGGCCCCATCGCACAGGTTCTCGCGACCGGAGACGCAGTACCGGCACTCCCCACACGTCCAGCCGAGCCAGGGGATCCCGACCCTGTCTCCATGCTTCGCGCCGTCGACCTCAGGCCCGGCCTCGACCACCGTCCCGACGATCTGGTGGCCGGGGACGAGTGGGAGCTTCGGATGCGCCAGCTCACCGTCGACGACGTGGAGGTCGGTGCGGCAGACGCCGCAGGCATGCACGCGAACGAGCACCTCCGTCGGGCCCGGTACGGGCTCCGGGAGCTCGGCGACGCGAAGCGCCCGTCCCGGCGCCTCGAGCACCATGGCTTTCACGAAGACACCGGCGGTACGCTCATAGGCCGGGGATTATGGCCGGGCTGCTGCTCGTTTGATCGATCATGACCCGCGAAGAGCAACTCGATGCGATCTTCGGGTCGGTCTGCGCCCGTACGCGGTGTGCCGAGAAGCGAAAGGCGACGCTCGAGGAGATCATCCAGCTCGCAGTCGAGATCGCGCGCGAGGGCCGGGAAGGACGCAAGATCGGCACGCTCTTCGTCGTCGGTGATGTCGAGGAGGTGCTCGACCGCTCTCGACCATTGCTGCTGGATCCCCTGTACGGGCACCCGTCCGAGCTTCTGCACGTCGGTCGGCCAGACCTTCGCGAGACGGTCAAAGAGCTGGCGCAGCTCGACGGCGCCTTTCTCGTCGCCGACGACGGGACATTCGTCTCGGCGGGGCGCTTCGTCGACGTCGACTTGGGCGCGCCAGGCAACTTCCTGCCCGGTCTCGGGACGCGACACGCGGCTGCCGCATCGATCAGCGGAGCGACGGGCGCGGTGGCGGTCGTCGTGTCGCAGAGCTCCGTGGTGCGCGTCTTCTCGGGCGGGGAAGTTCGGGCCGAGATCATCCCGGAGCTGTTCCTGATGTCGCACCAGAACCTCTTCACGCCCGAGGCTCAGATCAGCCAGCTGCCCGAGGCGGGCATCACGCTCGCGGTCGCGGGCGAGCCTCGCTGACGTCGTTCCGCGATACTCCCCGGCGTGCGGATCCTTTACGGCGTCGTCGGCGAGGGCATGGGGCACGCGACCAGGTCGCGCGTGATCATGGACGAGCTGCAGAAACAGCACGAGCTGCGTGTGGTCGCATCTGGCCGCGCGGCCGGCTACCTGGCCGAGACGGTATCGGGTGTCCACGACATCTGGGGGCTCACGTTCGCGATGGACGGGGCCGAGGTGCACCTGATGCAGACGGCGCTCCAGAATCTGCGAGGGGCGACGACCGGGGTGCCCAAGGACGTCCGCCGCTACTACGAGCTGACCAGGGAGTTCAAGCCTGACGCGGTCATCACGGACTTCGACAGCTTCAGCGTTCTGTTCGCCCAGCGCCATCGACTCCCGATCGTGAGCCTCGACAACATCCAGATGCTCGACCGCTGCGAGCACGACCCGGAGATCCTCGCCGGGTACGGAAAGGACTTCCGGCTCGCGAAGAGCTTCGTCTCGACGAAGGTGCCGCACGCGCACAGGTACCTGATCACGACGTTCTTCCATCCGCCGGTGCGCAAGAAGCGAACGACTCTCGTGCCGCCGATCCTCAGGCCGTCCGTCCTCTCGGCGGTGAGGGAGCACGGCGAGCACCTCCTCGTCTACTGGGGTGGCGGCGAGGCGGTTCCCCAGATCCTCAAGCAGGCCGGAGTTCCCTGCAAGCTCTACGGGATGAGCGGCGGCGGGAGCGAGGACGTCGTGGACGGCAACCTCACCTACCGGCCCTTCAGTGAGCACGGATTCATCGACG
>JBBQXH010000275.1:0-4332 GCA_038209835.1 Gaiellales bacterium
CGAAGGACGGGAACAGCGCGCGGAACTGCGCCGCGACCTCTGAGACGAAGCGCCGGTGCCAGTCGAAGTCCTGCCCGATGCTGCGGGCGAGCCCGGGCTGCATCGCGCCGGTGCCGAACGCGATCCGGCCGTCCCGGGTCGTTCGCAGGTAGTTGAGAGCCGAGCGGAAGTTCCACACGGCCTCGCCACCGGTCCAGCCGATCCCCGCGAGGCGCTCGGGAGCCGGCTCCGTCACGACCATGTACGTCCCCCGGACCGTGAGACGGCTGCGGAAGGCACGTATGGAGGCCATCCAGGCGTTCGTCGCGAGAACGGCCCGGGTCGCGCGCACCAATCCACCCGCCGTCTCTGCGATCGCGGGCGGACCGCCACGCAGCCGCCGGACGGGGCTGTGCTCGAAGATCCGCGCGCCCTGGGCCAGGACGACGCGCCGCAGCCCGAGGACGAGTCGCGCGGGGTGGACCGTCGCCTCACCCGGACTCAGAATGCCTCCTCCCCGGTACGGCAGTCGGATCCGCTGCGCTACCTCTCCTGAAGTCAGCTCGACGATGCGATCGGCGACACCGAGACGCCGTGCCGTCGCGACGGCCTCTCGCCAGCGGCCGTCCTGCGCGCGAGCGGTGGCGATTCCCAGGTCGCCGGCCCGGACGAACCACGCGTCCACATCGTGGCGCATGCAGAAGGCCTCGATCGCATCGACGCTCTCCTCGGCCGCCGTCGCGAGAGCCAGCGCCCGCTCGTCGCCGAAGAGTTCGACGAGCCCTGGAAGGCTCGACCAGTACCCACCGCAAAAACCGCCGTTCCGCCCGCTCGGGCCGGCGCCGCAGGTCTCACGCTCGAGCAGCACCACGCGCAAGCGGGGCTCGCGCTCGAGCAGCGCATTGGCCGTCCAGAGACCCGTGTAGCCCCCACCGACGATGACGACGTCCGCTTCAAGATCCTCCTCGAGGGGCGGGCAGACCCCGCCGCGATCCGCGTCCTCGGCCTCGGAGAGCCACCAGCTTCGGCCGAGGTACGGCGGGACTTCCATCGGGCTCAAAGTCAGGGGTCAGGTCTTCCATGTTCCACTGCTGGAACATGGAAGACCAGACCCCGAGCCGAGGGACGAGCGCGCTCGTAAGCAGCGGCGGCCCGGAAGACGCTGACGTCGTCATACGTGCGCCCGACGAGCGAGACGCCCGTCGGGACACCCGTGCGCGCGAAGCCGGAGGGCACGCTCGTCACCGGACACCGGCTGCAGAGGTTGAATGCGGCGGTCATCAGCACGGAGTAAATGCTCTCGTGCTCCACACCGTTCACGACCGGGCCTCGCTCGACGTAATCCTCACCTGCGACGAGCGCCGGAACGGAGAACGTCGGACAGATAAGGATGCGGTGCCGCTCGAGAACGCGCCCGAGCTGCTCCGAGACGCGCCCCTCGATCTCGAGCCCGTCAACGATGTCACGCGTGGTGATCTGCCCGACGTCCTCCACGAAGGCGCGCACGTACGGGGTCACGAGGTCGGGATGGGCGGCCACCTCCGCGGCGACGATCGGCCCGTAGATCATCCCGAAGTGGATGACGGTGGCGCGCTGGATCTCGAGCGCGTCCCAGCCGAGGTCGACCTCCTCCACGGTCGCTCCGGCGTCGCGCAGCACATCGGCCGCGGCATCGAGGTTCGCGGCCACGTCGTCGTCGACCGGGAAGCCGCCGAGATCCCGCGAGAGTGCGATGCGCCAGCCCTGGATGTCACCGAGCCGGACGGGGATCCGGAGCTTCGGGCGCAGCGATGCGATGTCGCTCGGATGCGGCCCGGCCATGACGTTCTCGAGCAATGCGCAATCCGCCACGGTCCGCGCCAGCGGCCCCTCGTGACACCAGTGGTCGAGGTTGAAGGGCTGCTCCTCGGGCACTCGACCGTACGGAGGCTTGAAGCCGACGACGCCGCAGAAGGCGGCCGGGATGCGGATCGAGCCGCCGATGTCAGATCCGGTCGCGAGCGTCGCGGTACCCGAGGCGAGCGCCGCGCCGGCGCCTCCCGACGATCCACCGGGCGAGTAGTCGAGGTTCCAGGGGTTGCGGGTGACGCCCCAGAGTCGTGAATGGGTGAACGGCGTGCACGAGAACTCCGGCGCGGTCGAGCGCGCGTGGACGATGCCTCCGGCCCGGATGATCCGCTCGATGCAGACAGCGGTGTGGTCGGCCACCGCGTCCTTGTGGATGAGCGACCCCTGCGTCAACGGCTGCCCCGCAACCGGCGTCTCCTCCTTCACCGCGACGGGGATCCCTTCGAGCGGCCTCGGCCGCCTGCCGCCGCCCGCGTAACGCGTTTCGGCCGTCCGGGCTGCCTCGAGAGCCTCCTCGGGAAAGCGGATCGGTAAGGCGTTTACGGCCTGGTCGACCTGCTCGGCCCGCGCGAGGACAGCCTCCATCAGCTCCACCGGCGATAGCTCCCGGTTGCGAAAGAGCGCGAGAGCGTCCGTAGCTGGCAGGTAGCAGAGCTCGTCAGGACTCATGCCTTTACACCCTTTACGATCTCCTCGGCCACGCGCAGGCCGCTTCGCAACGCGCCCTCCATCAGCCCGCTGTAGGAACCGGCGGTGTGCTCGCCGCAGAAGGAGAGCGGGCCTACGGGCGCCCACAGCGTCTCATCAAGCTGAGCACCCGGAGCCGAGATCGAGTACGCCGCGCCCACCCACGGGTCGTCGTCCCACGTGGAGAGAACTACAGCCGCCGGATCGAGCGAGAGATCCGATCGTAGGCGCTCGACCGAGCGAAGCCAGCGCTCCGGGCCGCTCTCGACCTCGAGCGCTTCGAGCGCAGGCGCCGAGCCGGCAAACGCGTTGACCACAGGCTGCACGACGTCTTGGTCGCCCGTCGCCGTCCATGTCCAGTACCGCTCTGGAACCGAGAGAACGGCGCTCGGCGGGGCGTGAGCGAGCAGCGGTACGAACAGCTTCGCCGCGTTGCCATAGGCGACGTCGCGGTACGCCGTTGCGACCGGCTCGGGAAGCGGCGGATCGAAGGCGATTCGCCCGGCGACGCTCGCGGGCACCGCGACGACGGCGGCGTCTCCTTCGACCTCGGATGCGCCGGCCCGGATCCGCACGCCCCCCGCATTCCACGCGACTCGTTCGACCGGGCTCGCGAGGTGCACGACATGTCCGAGCCGCTCCACCAGCCGCAGGGCGATCTGCTGGTTGCCGCCCGCGATGCTCGGGCATTCGTCGTGACTGTGGGCGGCAACGCCGCCGAGGGCGGACGAATCCACACGGGTCGCGTCACTCGCCGTCGAGACCTCGAGGCGCGCCTGGATCGCCTCGCGCGCCCCGGGGTCGAGGTCGAGATTGAGGAGCAGCTCGGCAGCCGAAACCGGCTGCGCGTCGGTCCCTCGCTCGGCGAGCGCCGCTGCAACCTCGGCCGTGGCAGCCGCGTGCGTAGCCGGGTCGACACCGATGCCGCCGCGCGGTTCCCGCTCGCCGTAGCGCATCCCCTTCGACCAGAACCCGAGCCCCAGCCGGGCCGCTGTTTCGCGAAGCACGTCGTTGTCCGGGAGGATGAACTCCGCGCCGAACTCGACGACGGCGCCATTCGGCAGCTCTCTCGACCAGACGCGCCCACCGACTCTGTCGCGCGCCTCGAGGACGGTGACCTCCACGCCGGCTCGGACGAGCGCATCAGCAGCCGCGAGACCGGCAAACCCGGCGCCGATGACGATGACCCGGGGAGCCAAGCCGGCGGGTCAGTCCAGCGTTCGCCGAAGCGCCTGACACATGCAGTGCACGCCGCCCCCGCCGAGCGTGAACATCGAGACGTCCGGATCGTAGACCGTGAAACCGAGGGATCGAAGCTTCGCGTTCAGGTTCGTCGAGGCTGCCGTCGAGATCACGCGGTCGCCGCCGAGCCCGACGACGTTGCAGCCGAGCTCCATCGTGTCGCGGTAGGACACGTCGATGAGCTCGATTCCCTTCCCGCGAAGCCAGGAAAGGACGCGGTCGGAGGTCGTATCGGGACAGACCGCCGCGAGCTTCGGTCCCAGCATGCAGACCATCAAGTCGATGTGGACGTAGTGCTCCGGGATCGGCTCCAGCAGGACCTCCCACCCCTCCGCCGTGAGCCACGCCCCGACCTGCTCGGCCGACTGCTGCTGGGTTCGCTCGCCGCAGTAGCCGATCAGGACACACCCTGGCTCGATCACGTCGAAGTCGCCACCCTCGAACGAGCCGGCGGTGATCATGTTGTAGATCGGGATCCCGTTCGCCTGGTAGAACCGGATCACGGGCGCGTACTCTCCGCGCCTCCACCACTGGGCCATCTGCGTGACCACGGCGCCGTACGGCGTCATGAACGAC
>JBBQXH010000276.1:0-4299 GCA_038209835.1 Gaiellales bacterium
CTCGCCCGTATCGCCTATCTCCGGCACCGGGAGGGGCTCTGCGCAGCGCCCGCAGAAGAGAAAGCCCTCCGGATTCTCCTGCTCACAGGCGGTGCAGACGACCACGTTCAGAGCGTAGCGTGACCCGCCTGTACGCTTCTCGCGCGTGCCTTCTGGAGAGCTCCTGTATCGCTGGGAATGGTCGCTTCGAGCGAGCCCCGAGGCGCTCTGGCCGCTCGTCTCGGACACCAACCGGTTCAACTTCGAGACCGGCGCGCCGGCCGTCGAGCGGGTGCCGTCCGCCGGTCCCGCTCCGGCGAGCGGACGACGCGTTCTCAGGCTCGAGCTCGGTCGCGGGATCGAGTTCGAGGAGGAGCCGTTCGAATGGGTGCGCCCGGAGCGGTTCGGCGTCGTCCGTCGGTACCGAAGCGGCCCGCTGGCACAGCTCCGCGCTCTCCTCGAGCTCCAGCCACGAGAGCCGGGCACGCTCCTCAGCTACCAGGTGTGGGCGCGGCCGAGGGGCGCCGCCGGCCGGGTGGTCGTCCCTATCTCGATCGGGAGGATCGCACGCCGCAGGATGGACGAAGCCTTTCGCCGCTACGACGCGCTGCTCGCCGAGGGTGTCGTCGAGCCTCCGGCGCGCACCAGGCCACGCATTCCCCCCGGGGGAACCGAACGCCTGACGGCGCTGACAGGCGAGCTCGAACGACAAGGAGCCCCGTCCGTGCTCGTCGCGCGTCTGGCAGCCGAGGTCGCCTCGACCGATGACGTCGCCGCTTCGCGCCTTCGCCCGTACGAGCGGGCCGATGCCTGGGAAGCGGAGCGCCGTGCCGTGCTCGAGCTCTTCCTCTCCGCCACGCGAGCCGGCATGCTCGAGTCTCGCTGGGAGGTCATCTGTCCGCTCTGCCGGGGAGCAGCCAGCGTCGCCGAAAGCCTCTCCGACGTCGACCCGCACGTCCACTGCGAGAGCTGTCAGGTCGACGTCGACGCGGACTTCGAGCGGTCGGTCGAGCTGACGTTCCGGCCGAGCCCGTCGATCCGCGAGCTCGAGGTGCACGACTTCTGCGTCGGCGGCCCCGGCTTGACACCGCACATCGTCGCGCAGCAGCTCCTCGCCCCGGGCGAGCATCGACCGGTCACCCTTGCCCTCGAGCCCGGTACGTATCGCCTTCGCGCGCTCGGCCTCGAGGGTGCGACTTGGTTCGCCGTGGAGCCCGGCGAGACGCGCTCGAGCGTCGCGTTCGTCAACGACTCCGGGGAAGAGCGCCTCGTCGTCGCTGAGCGCACGGCATGGAGCGACCAGGCCGCAACCGCCGCCGACGTCACGTCCTTGCAGGCCTTTCGCGACCTGTTCGCCTCCGAGGCGCTGCGTCCAGGTGAGAACATGGCGGTTGGAAGCCTCACCATCCTGTTCACCGACCTCCGTGACTCGACCCGCCTGTACCGCGAGATCGGGGACGCACCGGCCTACGGGTCCGTCGTCTCCCACTTCGACGTGCTGCGATCCGCAGTCGCAGACGAGGGAGGCGCGATCGTGAAGACGATTGGCGATGCCGTCATGGCGGTGTTCCGCCGGCCGGTCTCGTCGCTGCGGGCGGCTCTCCGCGTGCAGAGGGAGCTTGCCGCGCCCGCTCCGGAGGAGCGTCCCCTGCTCCTCAAGGCCGGGATCCACCTGGGGCCGTGCATTGCCGTGACGCTGAACGGGCGGCTCGACTACTTCGGCTCGACGGTCAACGCCGCAGCGCGGATCGTCGGGTTCTCCGGCGGCGACGATGTGGTTGTCTCAGAAACCGTCAGGAGCGACCCTGAGGTCGCCGACCTTCTCGCCGGCTACGACGTCGTTCACCTCGACGCCGAGCTGAAGGGGTTCGGTGACGAGCGGTTCGAGCTCTGGCGGGTGCGTCCGAGTGGCTAGGAGCTCGACGAAGAAGGCTCAGCCGAAGCGCCCGGGCCGGTTCAAGCGCTGGGTCGACCGGGTCGTGCTCGGTGCGTTGATGAGCATCGCGATCGCGATCGCAGACCGCCGTCTGCGCAAGATCCTCGGCGGCGAGGCTGAGCCGAAGCCAAAGGATCGCGACCGGGTCGTCGAGATCAACTAGAGGCTTTGAGCCGGAACGGCTAGCGGTTTCCGCGCAGGATGTCGAGCATCAGCCCGATGGCCAGCACCGCCCCGACGATGCCGAGCGTGATCGGAAGCCAGGATCCGACGACGTGGGAATCGGCCGTCACGCCGGTGGCGATGATGCAGGTGCCGGCGACGATCCCGACCGACACGCGGCGCGCCGCATTGCGAATCGTCACCTCGAGGCGTTCCGTCCCCGTGAACTGGACCTGGAATCGCTGGCCGGGCCGCGTTCCGGCCATCCGCTCGATCGCCTCCGCGAGCCGCGTCAGGCGCACCTTGGCTTTCTGCGCGTCGTAGACGAGGCGTTGCGGGTCGGCCCGGTCGCGAAGGCGGCCGGCCAGGCTCTTGAAGAGGTAGGTGCCTGCGACGGCGAACGGGTCGAGTGTCGGATCGAGCTCCGCGGCCGTGAGCTGCATCTGGGCGAGCGCCTTCCCGGTCAGGGCCATCGACGCCGGCAGTCTCATGTCGTTGTGGGCGGCGATCTCGGTGATTCCCTGCAGGACAGGCCCGAGCTGGATCTCCTTGAGCGAGGAGTGCCTGAACGTGCCGATCAACTCACCCAGCTCCGTCTCGATCTTCCCGACATCGAGGTCCGACCGCTGGTCGTCGCCCGAGAGCATGAGCAGCACGTCCGTCAGGAACGGCACGTCCTCGCGCCAGAACGCCATCAGCAGCAGCAGCAGGTATTCGCGTGTTGCGGGGTCGACCTCACCGACCATCCCGAAGTCGAGAAAGTAGATCTTGTCGTTCCACCACTTCATGTTCCCCGGGTGAGGGTCGGCGTGGAAGAACCCGACGGTCAGGATCTGCTCGTAGTAGGACTCGAGGAGCTGCCGGGCGGCTTCGGTGCGGAGCGTGCCCTCGGGCGCCTCGCGTACCGGCACGCCCTGGACCTCCTGCATGACAAGGAGGCGTGAGCTCGACAGCTCACCGTAAACCGCGGGAACGTCGAGCCTCGAATACGAGTCGAGGACGCCTCGCATGCGGTCGATGTTGGCGGCCTCCATGCGGAAGTCGAGCTCCCGCTTGAGCGAGGCCGAGAGGTGCTCGACGACAGCCGGGACGTCGACCAGGCGCCGGAAGGTCGGCCGGTCGGCGGTCTTCGACGCGAGGAGCTCGAGGAGCCCGAGATCGCGGTAGATATCGGTGGCGGCGTTCGGACGCTGCACCTTCACGACGACGCGATCGCCTCCCTCGAGGGTCGCCCGGTGAACCTGGCCGATCGTCCCCGCCGCCAGCGGCGCCGGCTCGATGTGCTCGAAGACGTCCTCCCACGGAACGCGCAGCTCCTCCTCCATCACCGCCACGACCTCCGCTTCGGTGAGCGGTGTGACCTCCTCCTGCAGCGTCGAGAGCTCCTCGATCACCTCGGGCGGAAGCAGGTCAGGGCGGGTCGAGAGGATCTGGCCGAGCTTGGCGAAGGTCGGCCCCAGCTCCTCGAGCGCCTCGCGTAGACGGCGCGCCCGCGCCAGGCTCGTCAACTCGTCGCTCGAGCCGCGTCCGAGTACGTCCTTGAGGCCGTGCTTCGCGAGGATGCGCGTGATCTCGGCAGCCCGGCCGAAGAGCTGGCCCTCGACGTCCGACGGGTCGACAGGTGCGACGCGGTCGCTCACCTGTCCCTCCGGAAGAATCGCCCGAGGCCGCCCTTCTCCTCCGCCTCGGCGACCGCCTCTGCGCTGTTGACGATGACCACGGTGCAGCGCGCGTTGTGGGAGACGCGGTTGGGGACGTTGCCGAGGAGAAACTCCTTTCGACCGCTCATTCCGACGTTTCCGACGACGAGGATGTCCACGCCCTCCTCGTCTGCCGCGTCGACGATGGCGTCGGCCGGGTTCTCCGCGACGACGACCTCGGCATGCCCGCGCGAGCCGGCCATCTCGTGAGCGAAGTGCTTGAGATCCTCGGCCGCGAACGACGCGCGTGTTGCCTCCGCCGTGCCAGCCTGGGTCCCGATCGGATTCTGCGGGACGAGCACCTGGAGGATCACGAGGTCTGCCTCGTAGCGCTCAGCCATGTCCGCGGCCCAGGCGACTGCGTGGTCGGCGCTCTTCGAGCGATCGGTTGCGACCATGATGCGGCGGACTGGCGTGGCGCGCTGGGAGGGCACGCAGGGATTCTCCGCTACCGGCCGGTCTGATGGAAGGGGGAGAGCCCTAAGCTAAGGTGCCTGAACGATGCCCTGGAGGAAGGGCGAC
>JBBQXH010000277.1:0-4292 GCA_038209835.1 Gaiellales bacterium
CGGCCGTGATCGCCGGGATACCGGCCGGGCAAACCGTTCCGGTGACTCAGGTTTCTCTCCCAAATCGGCTCGTCATCACCACCTCCGAGTTCAACCCGAGCGTTCTGCGATCGCTGGCGCCGTTCATTGCACGCTTCCGCGTCATGGATACCGAGGAGCATTTCGTGAGCGGGGTGGACGTCTTCCTTTCCGCCATCCCATTCGGTCGCGTCGCGCCCCCGGGCACACGGAGAACGGATCAGAACGGTTGGGTGACCTTCAGGCTGCAGCCGACGGCGAAGTTCCCGCTCGTCAAGGGGTACCTGATCACCATCTTCGCCAGGGCGACCAAGCCCGGTGACGATCTGCTCGCGGGCGTGTCGTCGCGGCGGCTCGTCAGCGTCAAGATCAACCCGCGCTAGATCGCGTGGAGGGCGGCCCTCCATAGTCGAAGCGGGACTCGTAGCCGCATCGACCGAAGAACTCGAACCGCAGGTCGCCGTCGTGCACGGCGAGCCGCTCCACGATCAGCTCAGATCCGGCTTGGTGGTGCCCAGGAATGGCGCAGGTCACGGCGGCGGGCGTGTCGACCGGGGCACTGATTCGAAGGGTCGCAAAGCGACGGACACGAAACCAGCCTGGACGTTCCGAGTGGCCGATGTCGATCTCGGCCTCACGGACTGCGACGAGACTGCTCTGTTTGCGTGCCCACGGGAACTGCTCGAGGGGAGTTCCGCCCCGCCGGCCGAGGAAGACGTCCTCGAGTGCGTTTCGGTGCTCGCTCCTCCCGCGCTCGTCGAGGTAGAGCACGTAGGTCCAGGGAGAGCCGGCCTCGTCATCGTCGTAGCGAAACGCCAGGCCAACAGCCAGCCCGGAGACATCGATCTCGCCGACGCATCCAGACTCGATTGCCCACGACAGCGCACCGAGGCACTCACCGTACGTAGAGCGACCACCCCGTGCGCCGTCGATCGCACGGCACGGGCAGATGACCTCGCAGTTACAGGCCTCGAGGTACGTTCCGGCGATCTGCCAGGGAGCCTGGGCCTCCATCCGACCCGGCGCTCTATCCGTCCATGTTCATCGAGGGCTCCATGCCCGGCCCACCGTCTGAGCCGACGACCAGGCCGGGCGCAAGCTCCGGAAACGCCACAATGAGGCACGCGTACACGATGAGCGCGACGCCGATGGCTATGCCGAAGGCTTTGCCGTAGCGCCAGGTCTTCTCGACGAAGATGACGAGCGCGAGCCCCGCCATCCAGGCGAGGTTCATGATTCCGACCGCGACGAGGATCGCGAACAGCGCCCAGCAGCAGCCGACGCAGTAGCCGCCGTGGTAGATGCCAGCGCGAACGTCGCGGAGCGGGCCGCGGTAGTTGCCGACGTGAAGGAGGAGCCCGAGCGGCGAGCGGCAGTGGGCAAGGCAGGCGTCCTTGAACGGGGTGAGCTGGTAGATGCCTGCCGCGAGGACGATCGCGGCCGCGACCCAGCGTCCGGCCGACGGCGCCTCTTTCACGAGCTGCTCCGCTCCGAGCGCCGCGAAGTAGGCGAGAATCCCGACCCCCGCCCAGACCGCCAGGTAGCCGCCGAGCAGGGCGCCCGTGCGCAGCGCCCTCGCGCCACCCGTCGTGCGAGCCTGGATCGCGCGTAGGTACATCGAGCCGACGGGCGCGACCGCCGGCAGCATCATCGCGGCCATCATCGTCGTCCAGACGGCGATGAACCCGACAAGGCCGAGGCCCATCCTCCCGGGGCCGTTGCCCATGTCCTCCCAGCTACGGACTGTCAGCGCCCAGGCGAGAGCCGCGGCCGCGAGGAGGCCGGCCCAGAGAACGAGGGTCGAGCGCGGCTCAGCCCTGCCAGGCGAACTGGCGGAAGTGGCCATTCTTGCCGGTGTTGTCGAAGGAGAGGCCATAGTCCGGGTCGTTGTAGATCCCCTTGACCCCTTTGGCGATCGCAAGGTTCGCGCCCATCGGGTGGATCGTCCCGGTGATCTCCATCGCCTCGTCGGATCCAGGACTCGTGACACCTTCGACCTCGAACTCCATGATCCCCGGTACCTCGACCCGGAAGCGGTTGCCGCTCGACTCGTAGTGGATGGGCACGAGCTTGAGCCCGAGCATCTCGCCGATCAGCGGCGCGAGCATCTCTGGCGGCCCTCCGTGCTGGCCAGAGAGAATCGCCTGCAGGGCCGCCTGCTGCTGCTCGTCTGCTCGCTCATCGAGATACAGGGCTACCCGCCAGCCGCCGTCGCCCATGATCTGCGGCGAGTCCACCACCATGATGAACGCGAGGTCGTCGAGCGACACATCCTCGAACGTCCCTTCGCGGATCTTGCAGACGAGCGGCACCTGACAACGCTCGTAGTCCCCGGGCCCCTGCAACGACGACGTGATGCAGGGGCACAGGATCTCGCAGGAGCAATTCTCGAAGTACTCACCGGTGAGTTTCCACGCCATGACTCCTCCTCTCGCAGAGAACCGCGAGAGTACGCCGGGCTTCGACCGGGGTCAAGCGTCGGCGCCTCCCGGCGAACCTTCACAGAACGCTGGCAGCGCTCCAATGGCTTGCTCATACGCCGGGGCTAGCCTCGGTCCCTCCATGCGAAACGAGTGGCGTGTCGGCGCGCGTTGGCCGCTCGCCCGAGGGGAGGGTCAGTCATGAGGTTCCCAAGGAGAGGCAGAGTCATCGCTGCCGCTGCCGTCGCGGCGCTCGTCGCGGCAGGTGCGGCAGCCTTCGCAGGTGTTGCCCAGTCACAGGCAGCGGGGCCACCGGTCAACACCGGAGCTCCGATCGTGCTCGGGTCGTTTCAGCAGGGAAGCACGCTCTCGGTTCTGGGCGGCGCCTGGGACGGCAATCCGTTCTCGTTCTCGTACCAGTGGCAGCGGTGCGATCCCGTTGGCGGGCTCGCCACCTGCGCGGACGTTCCAGGTGCGTCGGGTGCCACGTATCAGCTCGTCGCGGCGGACGTCGCGAATCTTGTTCGCGTGCAGGTCGTCGCGACGAATGGTGAGGGGTCATCGGCAGCAGTCCCCTCGGCGACGGTTGGCCCGATCGTCGCTGCGGGAGCTCCGTCCAACTCGGCACCGCCGAGCATTCAAGGTGCGACGCCGCCGATCCAGGGTCTGGCATTGGACGGAAGCCCGGGCCTCTGGGTCGACGCGACCGGCTTCGAGTGGCAGTGGTTGCGCTGCGACGGGTCAGGAAGCAACTGTGCGGCGATCCAGGACGCGACGTTGCAGACGTACACGCCTGTCGCGGCCGACGTCGACTCGACGCTGCGCCTCCTCGTCAAGGCGACGAGTGTGGGCCCACCCGCGGGCGCTGCTCAGGTCGTCTCGAACGCGACCGGCAAAGTGGTCGGCGACGGGCCCTCGAATACCGTCAGGCCCACGATCACGGGGACACCGAAGGTCGGCGAGATCCTGACCGCGTCGAACGGCACCTGGGACGGCCAGGAGCCGATCACTTACGCCTACCAGTGGCAGCGCTGCAATGCGCAGGGTGAAGCCTGCCAGAACGTTCCGGGAGCGACCCAGCAGACGTACCAGCTCGCGTCGGCCGACCAGGGCAGCACCATCGTCGTGGTCGTCACGGCGCAGAATGCCGACGGCAGCTCATCGGCCGCTTCACTTGCGACGGCTGTGGTCACGGGGACGCCCGCCGGGCAAACCGTGCCTGTGAGCCAGGTCTCCCTGCCCAATCAGCTCGTCATCAGCACCTCGGAGTTCGAGCCGAGCGTCCTGCGCTCGCGGGAGCCGTTCACTGCACGCTTCCGCGTCATGGACACCGAGGGACACTTCGTGAGCGGGGTGGACGTCTTTCTCTCCGTCATCCCATTCGGTCGTGTCGCGCCAGCGGGGACGCGGATTACCGACGAGAACGGCTGGGCCACCTTCACGCTCGAGCCGACGGCGAAGTTCCCGCTCGTCAAGGGCTACCTGATCACCATCTTCGCCAGGGCGACCAAGCCTGGCGACGATCTCCTCGCGGGTGTGTCGAGTCGACGGCTCGTGAGCGTCAACATCAACCCGCGCTAGGCGGACGTCCCAAAGGGTGAGCGGCCTGCCCGGCGGGCCGCTCACTACCAGCGAGCGGTCGCTGACGACCGGCTCACCCGCTACTACGCCCCGAACAGGTGTGAAAGGCGCTGAAGTGCGCGCATGACGCGCAGACGCGCGGCAGTGTTGCTGCAACCGAGCCGTACCGCCACCTCGTCATAGGGAAGCTGGTCGATGAGACGGAGTGTGAGCGCCTCCTGCTCTGCCACCGAGAGTTGTCGAAATGCGATCATCACGTTCTCTGTGGCGCTC
>JBBQXH010000278.1:0-4289 GCA_038209835.1 Gaiellales bacterium
CGTGCCCGCGCCGAGCTCGACGACGAGCCTGGGATCGCCCGGCATCAGCCACGCCGCCGCCTCCACCGGGTAGCCCGGGCGCGCCAGTTCATAGGCGTCCGCGAAGGCTCCGAACGTTTGGGCGCGAGCGCCGGCTGCGGAGAGATCGCTCATCGGGACACTCTGCCTGGTTGCGTTCGGAGGGAGCGCTCGGCGAGAATCACGAGATGAGCACTCGCAGCGCAGGATTTTGCGTGGCCGTCGTCTTCTGCCTTGCGCTGACCCTCGGGTTCACCGCGCGGCCGGCCGGACAGCCGGCGGACGCTGTTCCCCTCAAGGTGATGGAGTTCAACATCGAGTACGGCGGGACGCTCGTCGACTTCGGAAAGGTCGTCGCCGCGATCCAGGCCGCCGACCCGGATGTCGTCGGCATCGAGGAGGCTGACAGGAACCTCCCGCGTCTGGCCAGGGAGCTCGGCTGGCCTTACTGGGACACCGGGATGCAGCTCATCTCCAAGTACCCGATCCTCGAGCCATCCGGATCAGACGGCGTCTATGCATTCATCCAGGTGGCGCCCGATCGCGTCGTCGCCATCTCCAACGTCCACCTTCCATCCGATCCGTACGGCCCATACTGGGTCCGCGATGGCAAGCCGCTCGACAAGGTGCTCGCGATGGAACGGCGCGTCCGCCTCCCTGCGCTCGAGAAGCAGCTCGAGGTGCTGCCGGGCCTGGCTGACGACGGCATCCCCGTGTTCGTCACCGGTGATTTCAATACCCCCTCGCATCTCGACTGGACCGATGCAGCAGTCGGAACCCGTCCGTACCTCGAGTACGCGGTCGAGTGGCCGGTCAGCAAGGCACTCGCGGACGCAGGCTTCCGGGACTCCTACCGCGAGGCCCATCCGGACCCCGTTGCGATTCCCGGCCTCACATGGTGGGCGGGACGGCCGAAGGTCGCCGCCTTCGCCGGCAATCCGACGCAGAAAGACCCGCAGGATCGCATCGACTTCATCTACGCCTCCGGTCCGGCCGACACGATCGCAAGCGAGGTGGTCGGTGAGCGCGTACACCCCGACGTCTCGATCTCGGTGGCGCCGTGGCCCTCTGACCACCGTGCGGTCATGTCGACGTTCGACGTCACGCCCGCAACGATGCCGGTGCTCGTCGCCGTCGATCGCAGGCTCGTCACGGCCGGAACGGATCTACACGTCACCATCCACGGGCCGGGGGAAGCCGGCGAGACGATCGCGCTCGCTCCCGCCGGAGCCGACCCCGTCACCGACGCGGCGGCAAGTCAACCGACCGGGCCGGCAGGGACGACGAACGGCGTCGCCACCTTCGCGACGGACACTCTCCCGGCCGGTGAATACGAGGCCGCGCTCCTCTCGCCCGCCGGTGCCACGCTCGCCCAGATCCCCTTCTGGGTACGAGCGAAGGGGTCGAAGACCGAGCTCACGACCGACACGCGCAACTATTCGGTCGGCGAATCGATCGACGTGACGTGGAGGAACGCGCCGGCGAACCGCTGGGACTGGCTCGGCGTGTACCGGGACCCCGCCAATCCCGCTAAGGATTCCTACCTCATCTGGCAGTACACGGGCGGTGCGTCGTCGGGGACTCTGCACGGACAGCCGGCCGGGACGATCACGCTCGACGGCGACAGCACCTATGGGAAGCCCTGGCCGCTCCCGCCCGGGAAGTACGAGGTCATCTATCTCGTGTCGGACACGTACAAGGGCATCGCGAGAGCGCACTTCACTGTTCAGCGCTGAGCACACTCGTGTCAGACCCGCACCCCACTCCGCAGGAAGCGCTCGACCTCCTTCTGGCCGGGAACCACCGCTGGGTGAGCGGGAACGTCAGTCGACCCCACCAGTCCTCCGACCGCCGGCAAGCACTCGCCGAAGGCCAGGCACCCTACGCCACGATCTTCTCCTGCACCGACTCGCGTGTCCCACCGGAGCTCGTGTTCGACAGCGGGCTCGGCGATCTCTTCGTCGTGCGAACCGCAGGCTCGACAGTGGACGAGCTCGTGCTCGGCAGCATCGAATACGCGCTTCGAGCGCTCGCAACGCCACTGATAGTGGTTCTGGGACACAGCAGCTGCGGTGCCGTGCAAGCGACCATCGCGGCGCTCCAGAGTGGTGACCCGGCACCAGGCCACATCGCATCCATCGTCGAGGGGCTCGAACCCGCATACGAGGTCGCCGCTCAGCAGCCGGGTGATCTCCCCGACAGCATGATGCGGGCACAGACGACGCTGACCGTGGAGCTCCTGAGGAACGACCGCCCACTCCGGGAGCAAATCGAGGCGGGCACGCTGATGGTCGTCGGGGGCCGCTATGACCTGGCCAGCGGTCAGGTCGACATCATCGCCTGATCCGTCTGGAATACTGCCGCCATGCAAATCGAGACGTTCGAGTCCGAGTTGGACCATGAGCCTGGGAGCCGCTGGGATGTACTCGCGGACAAGGCCCTTGCCGGAGAGCGCCTGACGCTGGAAGAGGCCCTCTCGATTCTGCGCTCGCACGACGACGAGCTCCTCTCGCTTCTCGACGCGTCCTTCCGGTTTCGCCGGGCGTTCTTCGGGCGCAAGGTCAAGCTGAACATGCTCGTGAACGCGAAGAGCGGCATCTGCCCCGAGGACTGCGGCTACTGCTCCCAGTCGATCGTCTCGACGGCGCCGATTCCGAAATACCAGTTCCTCTCCGAGGAGGTTCTGGTCGCGGGCGCTCACGAGGCGTGGTCGCGAAACGCCGGAACGTACTGCATCGTCGCCAGCGGCCGAAGGCCATCCAAGCGCGAGCTCGGCGAGGTCACCGCGGCGGTCCGCCGGATCAAGGAGGAGCTGCCGATGAAGGTCTGCGCCTGCCTCGGGCTTCTCTCGGACGACGACGCACTCGCGCTGAGAGCGGCGGGCGTCGATCGCTACAACCACAACCTCAATACGAGCTCCGATCACCACTCGAAGATCACGACGACGCACACCTACGAGGATCGGGTCGCGACGGTCGAGGCCGTCAAGCGCGCCGGGATCTCGCCCTGCTCCGGCTTCGTCGCGGGAATGGGTGAGCGTGACGAGCAGATCGTCGACGTCGCCTACGCGCTGCGCGAGCTCGACGCCGACTCGATCCCGGTGAACTTCCTGCACGCGATCCCGGGGACACCGCTCGAGGGAACGCACGAGCTCGATCCGCGCCGCTGCCTGCGAATCCTCGGACTACTGCGGCTCCTCTGCCCGTCGAAGGAGATCCGGGTCGCCGGAGGGCGCGAGGTCAACCTGCGCTCACTTCAGCCGCTCGCGCTCTATCCGGCGAACGCGATCTTCATCGGCGACTACCTCACCACGTCAGGCCAGGACGCCGAGGACGACTACCGGATGCTCGAGGATCTCGGCTTCGAGATCGAGCGCTGCGCTCTCTGATCGAACGCGATCAGTCCGCGTTCAGCGGCGGCGAGATCCAGTAGGGACTGTGCTCCGGTCGCCGGCGCGCTCCCGCGACCGCGGCCCGGGGGACGGCCGCCGCCGGTGTCGAGCGCATCCGCGTCGACGCCGCGTTCGCGTCGCTCGGCGCTGCGCAGCTCGGTGGTGGTCATGATGGGTTGCTCAGGCGCGAAGTGGGTTCGAGCCGGTGAGGCCAAGCAGCTCGGGACTTGTGTAGAGCCGGGCGGGTCGGCCGCGCCCCGTCGGATGCACGGTGCCGTGCTCGAAGAGCACACCGGCGTCCACGAGATCGCGCAGCGCCGCGTTGGCCGACTTCAACGGGATCGCCAGCTCGGCCGCGACGATCGGCCCCGTCAGCACGATGTCCCTCGGCAGCAGATCCAGGACACGCCACGCTGCCGCGTTGCTGCGCAGACGCCGAGATCCCGGTCGAATGGCGGACGCAGGGTACGCCCACACGGTCGTGCCGTGCTCGAACGGCTCGGCGTGGGTAGCGCGACGATCAGCGAGCTCGCCGAGCCCTTCGGCATGTCGCTGACCGGGATGAAGAAGCACATCAGGCTGCTCGAGGAGGCGCAGCTCGTCACCACAGAGAAGGTCGGCCGCGCCCGCAGATGCACGCTCGTGCCCTTGCCTTCGAGGGCATCAGCGCGTGGCTGCAGCGGCTCGACCGCTTCGCGCAGGTCGTCAAACGCACGAAAGGAGCACGATGAGCACCACTGTCACCACCCCGAACGAGCTCGAGATCCGCGTCGAGCGGATCTCGACGCACCGCGCACGCACGTTTACTCCGTCTGGACGGATCCGCAGCTGATCCCCGAATGGTGGGCGACGGCAGCGTCGTCGAGGAGATGGACGTCCG
>JBBQXH010000279.1:0-4288 GCA_038209835.1 Gaiellales bacterium
TGGGCGCACATCGAGAAGCTCCAGGAATTCGACGGCGAGCCGGCCTTCACGAAGGCGCAGGGCGAAGACTGAAAGGAGCGAAAGCGACGCGCGGCACGCAACGGCGCCGAAAACGCCAGCCGTGCCAGGGGAGGGCCGCAGGCCCGGTCACGCCAGACAAGCTGGCCCGCGTAAGATCGCGACCATGCCAACGGTCCTCTTCTGGCGTTCCGCCTGAGCGTCCTGCGCCGCGGCCAGGGAGTTCCTTGGCGAGCACGGGGTCGAATACGAGTCGGTTAACACCCACCACGGCGATGGCCGCGCCCAATGGGAAGCCGCCGGGCGGCCGATCATTCCGTCGCTCGCGGTGGATGGAGTCGTCACGCCGATCCTTCACGTCTCGCAACTCGGTCGCCTGCTCGGCCTGCCGGTTCCCTCGTCGCAGGAGTCGACCGGGCTCGCGTGGCAGCTCGCGGCGACGCTCGAGACTTGGGTCGATCGGATCCGCCCGCTCGAGCTCGACGTGTTGGTCGCTCCAACCGAGTCGCGCGGTCGCTCGATCCGGAACCTGACGGTGAACACGTTTCACCCGGTCTCGCTGCTGCCGCGCGCGTGGCTCTCCGGCGAGTTCGAGTGGGACCCCGACGGGGACGACGAGCGCGAGGCGGAACTACCGACCTCAGAAGCGTTGGTCACCTACGCCGAGCGGATCGTGGGCGGGTGGTCGGCGTTCCTGCTCGCGAGCGCGCAGGAACTCGGGGAGCGTGATCCGGTCGTCAGATCACCGCGCGGCGAGGTCGCGTACTCGGAGCTTCTCGACGCGCAGGTGTTTCACGCGAGTTTCCACCTCGGGCAGATCGAGAATGCTCTGTCGGGTTAGCAATCTGCTAGCGCCGCGAGCGCCGCGCAGATCTCGTGACGCCGCCGTTCTCCAGCCTGACCCGCTCGCGCGACCAGGTAGCTCGTTCGAATGGTCAGGAGGTTGTCGAACAACGCGACGCAGTCAAACTCGAGGCCGTCCTCCGGCCCAAGTGGCATCTCGGTGGGGATGTCGCGAATGGTGCGGGTCACCGGTGCGACGACGATCGAGTTGAGAACAGGAATCGCTTCCGATCGGGTAATGATCAATACGGGCCGTCGTTTGTCCTCGGCTTCGGCCCACCAGATGTCACCCTGCTGCGCGCCGTTCACCAGGGCTCTTCGGCGATCATCCGCACGGTCGCTTCGTCTGCCCATGCCAACTCTTCCGGCGTCTGCGGCTTGCGGCGGTAGCCGTCGACGATCATCTGGCCGATCCGAGCGCGCCGCTGCTTTTCGACGAGTCCTTCGAGGCCCAGGCGAACCGCCTCAGAGCGGCTCGACACCGTGCCCTCCTCGACGAGTTCGTCGACCGCAGCGAGGAGCTCACCACTGACGCGTGTAACAAGCTGTGTCATGCAAGGAGCATAGCGAGACGGGATACATCGCGCTGTGCGATCAAGTCAAATCGGGGAGATCCACCCGCGGGTAGAGGTCGCGAACCTCGTCGATGAACGTGGCGAGCCTGTCCGCGAGCTCCTGATTCTCGATCTCGAGGACGTTCTCCGCGTTCAGCTCGCCCGACCGCGACAGGTTGAAGCTCCCGAGGAAGACGGTGTCGTCAGCGACGGTGACCTTGGCGTGCATGTAGTCGTGCACGGTGCCCGGGCCCCACGGGGTCGAGCGCTTGCCCGTGAAGTGCCCTTCCTCGATCGCCGTCTGCAGGAGCGGGATCTTCCAGGCGGCGTTCCCGTTCGCGTGCCACTGGGTGATGACCTGACCGATCTGCGTCGCGTCGACGACTCCTGCCACGTCGACGCGCTCGTCCGTGACGACCTGGGCCAGCGTGCCGAGGATCGGGCCCGAGGAGATGACGGGTGAGCAGACCCGAACCCGGGTCTTCGCCCGGTCGATCTTGCGTGCGATGCGGTGCGCGAGTGACGTACCGCGCCCCGGGGTGAACCAGGCTCGCACCTCGACTCCCCCGACACCGATGGCCGTCGCATCCTCGTCCCCGGATTGCGCGACGATGGGCGTCGTCCAGAGCTCCTCGAAGTTGCGTTCGTACGCATCGGCGACGGCCTGCGAGCCGACGACGGCGAGGACGTTTTCCTGCCGTGTCCAGGAGTCCTCGGTCCAGTTGGTCGAGCCGGTGAGGACTGTTTCGCCGTCGCGCACCGCGTACTTATGGTGCATGAGGTCGGGGACGCCGGGTATCGCTCGCGTCTCGAAAGGCAGCGAGGCGAGCGCCTCCGGCACCTGTGTCGGTGGGGGCGGCACCGGGATCGGCCCGGGATGCGACACGTTGTAGAGAATCCGCACCCGGACGCCTCTGGAATGTGCCTCCGTGAGCGCACGCTCAAGCGGGGCCTCCTCGGCGCCGTCGACGCGGATGTCGTACAGAGCGATGTCGAGCGATCGCCGAGACTCAGCCAGAAACGCCGCGATCTGATCGGCGATCGCGAGCGCCGTCTGCCCACCGTCAGTGAGGGTTGTGACCTCTATCATCCCGTCTCTCATGGCTGACTTCGCGAAAGCAATCGGAGAAGGGTACGCGGTCGAGGGACCCTCCATCGATCTGGGTCGTGGAGTGTTCGAGGGGGAAGTCGTTCCGGAGGCGGTCGTCAGGGTGCCGCTCTCGATGATGAATCGCCACGGGCTCGTGGCCGGCGCGACCGGCACCGGCAAGACGAAGACCGTTCAGGGGATCGCGGAGCAGCTGTCTACGGCGGGCGTCTCCGTCTTCGTCGCCGACGTGAAAGGCGATCTCTCCGGCCTTGCCGTCGCCGGAGGGAGCGAGGGTGCCGGGCCGAAGCGCATGGCCGACCTCGGCCTGCCCTACGAGCCGACCGCCTTTCCGGTCGAGTTTCTCTCGCTCGGCGGCATCGGCCCGGGCGTTCCCGTGCGCGCGACCGTCTCGGACTTCGGCCCACAGCTCCTCGCGAAGATCCTCGACGCGAACGAGACGCAGGAGCAGAGCCTCTCGCTCGTCTTCCGCTTCGCCGACGAGAACGGACTGCCGCTCCTCGACCTCTCGGACCTGCGCGCGCTGCTGACCTACCTCGACTCCGACGCGGGGAAAGCGGCGCTCAAGGGGATCGGCGGCGTCTCCTCCCAGACGATCGGGGTGCTGCTCCGAGCGCTTGTGGGCATCGAGGACGGCGGTGGCAACGAATTTTTCGGCGAGCCACAGCTCGACATCGCCGATCTCCTCCGCACGGCCCCGGACGGCCGTGGGATCGTCACGTGCCTCGAGCTAGCCGCGGTTCAGGACAAGCCGCGGCTCTTCTCGACCTCCCTCATGTGGATCCTGGCCGAGCTCTTCGAGGAGCTTCCCGAGGTCGGCGATCTCGAGAAGCCGAAGCTCGTGTTCTTCTTCGACGAGGCGCACCTGCTATTCAGCGGCGCGACGAAGTCGTTCGTCGAGTCGGTCGTCCAGACCGTGCGGATGATCCGGTCGAAAGGCGTCGGCGTCTTCTTCTGCACCCAGGTGCCGAAAGACGTCGACAAGGACGTGCTCGCACAGCTCGGCAACAGGATCCAGCATGCCTTGCGCGCCTTCACCCCGGAGGATGCGAAGGCGCTGAAGGCAGCGGTCTCCACGTATCCGACCTCCGACTTCTACGATCTCGAGGAGCTACTGCCGTCGCTCGGGATCGGCGAGGCGGCGGTTACGATCCTCTCCGAGAGCGGCGTACCAACCCCGGTCGTCCAGACGAGGATGCGTGCGCCGGCTTCCCGGATGGCGCCAGCCGACGACATCGACGTCACGGCGAGGGCCTCGCCGCTCTACGCGAAGTACGGGACGCGCGTCGACTCGGAGAGCGCGCGCGAGCGGCTCGCGGCCAGGCTCGAGGCGCCGACCGAGACGCCGAAGCCAAAGCCGAAGGCTGAGCACACGGCCGCCGCGAAGGCCACGAAGGACGGCGGCGACGCGCTGACGGACTTCCTCTCCTCACGCCAGGGCAAGTCGCTTCAGAACGAGCTCGTGCGCGGCATCTTCGGGATGCTGAAGAAGAAGTTCTAGTCAGTTTCTCGGGACGATCGCTTCCCGCGGCTGCGCGCCATGAACCGTGGAATCACGAACGCGAGGATCCAGAAGTACTTGGCGACGTCGGCGTCAACGATCGCGATCGGGATCGATGCGGCGAATACGAGCGGAGTCACGAGCGACCGGCGCCGGGCGAAGACAATCGCTTCGTCAGTGACGTTAGCGATGATGATCCGGTGAACCTGCGTTGCGTACCGCCGCATGGATGCGGATGTGATCCCGATCATGGCGATCGTCGCG
>JBBQXH010000280.1:0-4284 GCA_038209835.1 Gaiellales bacterium
GGGGATCTGTGCGATATAGGACGTGTAGTCCTCCTCGCCGAGCGGCGGCCAGATGCGCTTGGTGATCTCGCCCCCCAGTGTGCAGAACTCGGCCGCGAAACCGGCCGTCTGCGTGTACGGGAAATCGTAGTCGTCGCCGAACGTGACGACCTTCCGCCACCCGAGCGTGTTGTACGCGTAGTCGCCGAGGCCCGCCATCCACTGAGCACCGTCCGTGTGGAAGCGGAAGAAGTTCGGCGACTGCACCTTCAGCGTCGTGTCCTGCGCGCCGGAGGTGCCGTTCAGGAACGTGACGTTCGGCTGCTCCTTCGAGTAGTTGGCGACCGCAATGCCCTCAGAGCCCGAGAGCGGGCCGTGAAGGATCTGGACGCCTTCCTGCTCGACGAGCCGCCGGGCCTCCGAGAGCGCCTTGTCGGGCGACGCATCGGAGCAGCCCTGGATGATCTGGACGGGATGCCCGCCGACCGTCCACTCGACCCCGTCGCTCGGGTCAGGGCCGATCGGTGTCGCACCGTGCTGGATGTACGGCGCGAGCGCGCCGGCCACCGTTGCCTGATAGACGCCTGCAAACGGGCCCTCGCAGGTCGACAGGATGCCGATCTTGATCGGCTCGCCCGTGCCCTCGCTCGTGGCGGCTCCGGTGTCTGCGGCTGCGCCCGTGTCTGCCGGAGCGCTCGTATCGGCAGGCGCAGTCGTATCGTCGACGATGACCGTCGTCCCCGCGCTATCGCTCCCACCGCCGCACCCAGCGGCGATCGCGGCGAGCGCGAACGCCAGAACAGCCAGCATCAACCAAAGGCCGCGCGTCTTGCCCGCTTTCCGTGCATTCATGCGATACCCCCTTTCCTCCTCTTCACGAACCGGCCTCCGCGACGCGGAAGCCTGCATCGAGTTACGACGCGTCGGCGCCGCAGTGGTTAGAGCGTTTCCCGCGCCACCTCCTCCTACGACCCCGACTGGGGCTCGACGGCCGGAGCCGCCGGCCCGCTCCCCCCGCTCCTCGCACCCGAACGCCGCTTGAGCGCCGCGCCGATCGAGCTGCCGATCCCCATGAGACCTCCTGGCGACAGCAACACGATGAGCAGGAAGAGGCCGGCAATGACCGTGTTGAAGCGCTGGTTCGCGCCGATGAAGCCGAATTTCGTCCGGCTGTAGTTCTCGATCAGGACGAAGACGATCGCACCGAGCCATGCGCCTTCGATGCGGAAGAGCCCTCCGACCACGGCGATGATGAGGATGTCGATCTCCTGCCCGAGGTCGATCGACCCCGGGGAGATCTGCAGGTTCCACCAGACCGACAGGATCCCCGCGAGCGACGCGATGAACGCGCCGAACGTGAAGGCGAGCATCCGGTGGAGTCCGACGTTGTAACCGAGCGCACGCATCCGAGTCGGCTCGTCCCGGATCCCCTGAAGGGTCAGCCCGAAAGGCGTTCGGACGATGTAGCGGATCACGAGATAGACGAGTACCGCAACGATGAACGTCGTGTAGTAGAGCGGATTCGGATCCTGACGCGGATTCCCGAGGAACCCAGGGATCGCGACGTTGTTGAGACCGCCGAACCCCGAGAGGTCACTCACCTGTCCGAAGAAGTAGAAGGTGAGAATCCCGAGGGCCAGCGTGAGCATCAGGAAGTAGATCCCCTCACTGCGCGCTGCGATGGCACCGAAGAGCAACCCGATCACGACCGCGGCCAGGATCCCGAGGATGATGCCGACCCACGGGTTGAGCGTGAGATCCTTTCCGCCGTCCGAGGTGACGAGATTCGCCATCGTGAAGCCTGCGATGCCGTACATGGCTGCCTGCGCGAGGGAGATCATGCCGCCGTACCCCGCGAGGAACGTGAGGCTGACGGCGGCGATCCCGAGCCAGAGAGCCTTCGTCAGGATCTGGCTGAGGAAGTACTCGCTGAAGATGAACGGGCCGAGAGCAAGGATCACCAGAACGACGACCGCGACTCCAATTCCGACCCCCGCTCGGCGCCCCGTCACGCCGGCCTCCCGTAGAGCCCGAGCGGCCGGACGGCGAGCACGAAGATCAGGAGGGCGAAGGTCAGGAGGATCGAGTAGTTCGTGTAGTTCGAGTCGCCGAAGATGAGGTAGATATTCGAGTACGCGTTCACGAGGCCGAGCAGGAGCGCACCGATCGCCGCCCCGCCGAGCGAGCCCATCCCGCCGATGATCACGACGACCAGCGAGTTGACGAGGGCGTTGACGTCTTCGCCCTGGCCCACCGAGATGAGCGAGCCGCCGAGCACGCCACCGAGGCCCGCGAGCGCCGAGCCGATCGTGAAGGCAAGCGCGAAGATCAGCTGGATGTTGACCCCGAGCGCCGAGACCATCTGGCGGTCGTCGACACCGGCTCGAATGATCATCCCCGTGCGCGTCCGTTTGAGCCAGAAGAAGAGCCCGAGACCGACGGCGATCGCGCAGAAGAGGATGAAGAAGCGCACGAACGGGTACGACAGCCCGTAGAAGTGCAGCGGAGAGGACACGTCGAGCACGTCCGGCCACCGGATGCCGCGGGCGACACCGCCGAAGTTCGAAAGGATCTGGTCGCTGATGATCACCGAGATGGCGATCGTGATCAGCGCCTGGCGGAGATCCTGGCCCTGGTTCCAGCGTAGGAAGAGCTGCTGCATGACGAGGCCGACCGCGGCGCACACGACGCAGGCGACGACGAGCGGAACACCCCAGTTCCCCGTGTGCTGCTGCACCGTGTACGCGATCCAGCCGCCCAGGAGGTAGAGCGAGCCGTGCGCCATGTTCACCACTCGCATGAGGCCGAAGATCAGCGTGAACCCGCTTGCGATCACGAAATAGAGACCGGCGAGCGTGAGGCCGTTCAGGCTCACCGTGAAGAAGATCGGGACGTTCTTCGAAGCCTGATACCCGATCCAGGCGAGGATCACGGCGATGACGACGACGATCAGGCCGCGTCCGAGGTAACGGCCGAACTGGGCCTGGGCCGCCGCAGTCCGCGGCGCCCGAGGTGGCTTCTCGGCCTCTACGGCCCCGCCGCTCACTGCCTTCCTCGTGCGGACCCGGGCTCCAACATAGCGGCGCACCGTACCACGCCCGCAGGGCCTTGTTCAATCAACCGAGGAGACCGGGCGCAACGGGCCGAGCCCGCCCGTCCGGGGCACCGCGGTCGAGCCTCGGGCAACGAGTCGAGGCTCTGTATCGATGGTGACGTCGCGCACGACCCCGGTTTGGATCTGCTCGAGCAGCGCGTCGACGCCGGCCGCTCCGAGCTCGGCGAGCGGCATCCGTACCGCTGTCAGCGGTGGTGAGAGAAAGGCGGCCAGCGAAGTGTCAGCCTGCGCGACGACGGTGAGCTCCTCGGGGACACGGACACCGCATCGCGAGGCGAGGCTCAGCACCCCGATCGCCTGACCGACCATGTCCGCGAACAGCGCGGTCACGTCCGGCCACTGGGCGAGCGCTCGCTCCGCGGCGTCTGCGCCGCCCTGCTCGGAGAAGTCGCCTGGAACGACCTCGGCGCGATCGAGCCCGTGGTCAGCCGCGAACGAACGGAAGACGGCGACGCGGCGACGGGCCGTATCGAGATCGGGTGGCCCGCAGAGGTGGGCGATCCTGGAATGGCCGAGCGAGACGAGGTGCTCGAGCACGAGCTCGACGGCGCGTTCGTCGTCCATACGGACGTTGCGGTTGCTGCCGGGCAACCCACGGTTGACGAAGACATGCGGCACGGGCCGCTCCTCGAGCTGGGCGAATAGCGGATGATCGGGACGGGCGGAGGCAACGAGCAGCCCGTCGATCCGCCCTTCGAGCACGAGGCGGGCAAAGATCTCGCCGGCTTCCTGCTCCTCGAAGTCCTCAGCCAGGACGACGGTGAAGCCGCGCTCCGCAGCTCGCCTGAACGCCCCGCGCATCAGCTGCGTGTACACCGGGTTGCCAAGCGCCGGAACGAGGAGGCCGAGGGCGCCCGACGCGGCGCGGCGAAGGCTCCGGGCAGCAGCGTGTGGACGGTAGCCGAGGTCCCGCGCAGCGGTGAGGACGCGCTGGCGCAGCTCGGGGCTGACGGTGAGGCTTGGATCCTCGTTCAGGATGCGAGAGGCGATTGGTTTCGACGTCTGGGCAGCCGCCGCGACATCGGCAAGCCTCGCTCGCACTCGCGGCCAGCCCGGGCTCTGCGCGCTCACCCGCTTGAGCGTAGACGATCCGGTGCCGGCTGACAATCTGCGGATTGGGTGCACCCTTGACAGCAAATCGGGATGCGGTTAGTTTCGCGCTTAATCGGTTACCTATCGACACCGACGAC
>JBBQXH010000281.1:0-4253 GCA_038209835.1 Gaiellales bacterium
TCTACGCCGTCTTCGCCTGCCCCGATCCGCCGCCTGAAGGCGTCGTCGAAGTCGAAGACGCGCTGCTCGCCGCCCACCGCCAGGCACGCGCCGAGCCGGAGGAGCTCGCGCGGGAGGCGAGCGCGCTCTATGGCTATCCCGCAGGCTTCCTCGCCCGCTACTTCGAGAAGCTCCAGTACCGCTTCGGCCCGCGGGAGCGCGCCGGGCTGCTCACGTTCTTCGAGCTTGCGCGCGACGTCGGCCAGCTCGACGTCGTTCCGGAGCTCCGCTTCGTGATGGCCGAGGCGGTGCAGGCATGACGGTCGGCGACGTTCTCGAGAAGGCGGTCTCCGGCGAGCGGATCAGCGACGAGGACGCGCTCGTGCTCCTCGAGAGCAGGGAGCTCGTTCCGATCGGTCGAGCGGCAGAAGAGCTCCGCGCACGGAAGACCGACCCGGCGCGGATCACGTTCATCATCGACCGCAATCTCAACTACACGAACATCTGCCACCCGGACTGCGACTTCTGCGCGTTCTACCGGAGTCCCGGCGACACGCGCGAGGGCTATCTGCTGCCGAAGCCGATCATCTACAAGAAGATCGAGGAGACGCTCGCGCTGGGCGGGACGGGGCTGTTGATGCAGGGTGGGCACCACCCGGATCTCGGCATCGACTTCTACGAGGATCTCTTCCGGTCGATCAAGAGTCGCTACCCGATCCACCTCCACGCGCTGTCGCCCCCCGAGATCCAGCACATCTCGCGCCGGTCGAAGCTGACGATCCCCGAGACGTTGACGCGCCTGCGCGACGCCGGGCTTGACTCCGTCCCGGGCGGCGGTGGCGAGATCCTCGTCGACCGCGTGAGGCAGATCATCGCACCGAAGAAGACGACGTCCGAGGAATGGCTCGGCGTCATGCGCGAGGCGCACCGGCTCGGGATCTCGACGACGGCGACGATGATGTACGGCCACGTTGAGACCGTGTCAGAGCGGGTCGATCACATGCGCAAGATCCGCGCGCTCCAGGACGAGATGCAGGGCTTCCGAGCATTCATCTCGTGGACGTTCCAGAACGACGGGAACCGGCTCGGCGAGAAGGTGCGGCGGGAATCGATGCCGACCTCGTTCGACTACCTCCTCACTCAGGCGGTCAGCCGCATCTACCTCGACAACGTCGACCACATCCAGTCGAGCTGGGTGACACAGGGGATGAAGATCGGACAGGTGGCGCTCGGTTTCGGCGCCGACGATCTCGGCTCGATCATGATCGAGGAGAACGTCGTCTCGGCTGCGGGCACGACCCATCGGGCGTCGGCGGAGGACTTCGCCCGCGTGATCCGGGCGATGGGGAAGATCCCGGTACAGCGAGACACGCTGTACCGCGACGTCCGCGTCTGGAACTGACGCTTTCCCCGCCGCGGCGGGCGATACCATGCGACGTTTGGTGAAGACGACGGTCTATATGTCCGAGTCGGTCAAGGAGCGCGTAGAGCGAGTGGCCGCCCGAGAGCGCAGGACCGAGGCGGATGTGATTCGGGCGGCGCTCACTGCGTATGTCGCAGAGCGCCAGCGTCCGAGGTTGCCGCTAGCCGGCTGACGGGTAGCGTGCAATAGCGAAGCGGGCGGGTTCAATTGCCCGCCCGCTCCGTTCGCGTTGCCGGCGCGAACCTAGTGAGCTGGAACCTGGCCGCGGCGGCGGGTCGCGACGAGGGCGACCGCAGCCATGAGCAGGCTGGCGGCGATACCGATCGCGATGCCGACACCGGCGGAGCGCCAGTCGAAGCCTGCGGGAGCGTTGATCGGCGTGACGGTCGGCAGCTCGACGGTCGCGGGCCCGGAGCGGGGCGCGTCGGTCGTGAAGGTGTCGAGCTTTGCCTGACGGATCTGCTCTGCCGAGGGGCCAGAGCGGGGGCCGTCGGTCGAGACCTGCAGCTGGGCAGCGGTGGGGCCGCCGGCGCGGGGGCCGTCGGTCGAGTACGGGCCGAGCTGATCCTGCGCCGCCGCTGTGGGCACGGCGATCGCGGCGACCGCGAGGCCGAGGGCAATCCGCTTGATCAGTCTGCGGCGGGTGTGGGGCGAGCGCTTCATTCTGTCCTCCGTTCCTTTGAATCCGATGGACGGAGGATCGATCGGACCGCTGGAGGATCTCTGGGACGGCGCTGGAGGCCTGCTCGAGGCCGGGCTACGCAGTCGCCTCGACCGCGACCCAGACCGAGTCGGCTCCGACGACCATGTCGTGGGGAGTCCCGCCGATGTCGATCGTCTTCAGGTCTGCGGACACCGGGTCGTAGCGAGTGAGCGTGCTGTCGCGGCCGGCCGTGACCCAGATGGCGCCTTCTGCGGCTACGAGCGACTCCGGGATGCGACCGACCCGAAACGCCTCCGTGACCTCGACCGTAACCGGGTCGATCCGACGGACGAGGTCGTCTTCGAGAACCACCGTCCAGACCGCTCCCGCGCCCGCGGCTATGTCGGCGACCGTCCCTGCGAACTCGATCGGTGCGCCGAGGGCATTCGTCTCGGGATCGATTCGCCAGACGCGACTGCCCGTACTGGCGATGGGCTCCTTGTTCGCCGCAAACCACACGGCTCCCTCGCCGGCGGCGACGAGCTTGCCTTGCAGTCCGGGGTCGATCGTCGCGGCGACGTGTCCGGTCACCAGATCGATGCGCAGGATCTTGACGCACACCGACCAGAGCGCTCCGTCGGCGACGACGAAATTCTCGGAGAAGACCCCGCCAAGATCGACATCCGACCACCGCTTCGCTCGAAGGTCATACCTTCGAAGCGCGGGTGCAGTCCACACGCCAGAGGAGAAGATCCAGAGCGTTCCGTCGCCCACGGCGAGCCCTGCTGGGTCGCCTTTCTCGGTCGTGCCGATCTCGTCGACGACAGCGTTCGTGGTGGGATCGATCCGCGACACGACGCCGCGATGCTTGTCGGCGAGCCAGACCGAGCTCTCGCCGAAGGCGATCGGGCCCAGGGCCGACGGCATCTGTAGTGCGTTCCTGACAGTGCCCTGGGAGTCGATCCGGAGGACGGCGTCGGACTCGAGTGGGAGGATCGGCCTAGGATCGCCGCCGCCCCGTGTGAGCAGGACAGCCGGGATCGCCGTGGCAGCAGCAGCTACCACCGCGGCGCCGCCAGCGACCAGAAGCAGCCGCCGCCGGCTGAGGCGCGGCTCGAGGCCGAGCGCCGCTCTCGCTTCGTCGCAGAGTTCGCGACAGGTGGAGTAGCGATCGAGCGGGTCCTTGGCGAGGCCGCGGGCCAAGACCCTGTCGATTGCCTCCGGCAGCTCGTGCCTTCGCTCGTGAACAGGCGGAGGGGCGTCCTCGAGATGGGCGAAGAGCGTTGCGATCGGTCTCTCCCGGTGGAACGGTGCCTCGCCAACCAGGCATTCGTAGAGGACGCACGCAAGCCCGTACTGGTCGGCGCGCCCCTCGACGGCCTCGCCGCGGATCTGCTCAGGAGCCAGGTAATCGACCGTGCCTGACAGGTGCGCGGCAGCCGGTTGAGGGACATCCGCCCTCCCGCGAGCGAGGCCGAAGTCGGTCAGATAGCAATGCTCCTCGGCCCCCTCTTCGGCGATCAGGATGTTGGCCGGCTTGACGTCGCGATGGACGAGCCCACGGTCGTGCGCGGCGTCAAGGGCGTCCGCGACCTGCGCGCAGAGGGCAAGGGTGCGGACGGGCTCGAGCGGCCCGTCTCCGCGGAGCAGCGCCCGCAGGTCGGTTCCCTGCACGAAGCGCATGGCGAGGAAGAGTTGCCCGCCGTCGTCTCCGGCCTCGTAGATCGGGACGATGTGCGAGTGATCGACGCTGGCTGCGAGCTGCGACTCACGGAGGAAGCGCCGGTGGAACTCGGCGTTCTCGGCGAGCTTGGGCGCGATCAACTTCAGCGCGACGGGGCGATCGAGTCGCGGATCGCTCGCGCGGTACACGACACCCATGCCGCCGCGGCCGACGAGCCCGTCGAGACGGTAGCCGGCGAAGGTCGAGCCGGTTCTGACATCGGTGCTCATTCGCCTACCAGTGAGACTAGTACCGAGTCGCATGACAGACAACCTCCGAAGCCCGTTCCTGCCCGGCCGACGGGTACGCGCAGGGTCTTCCTTGTTCCGCCCTGCACGCACCCGCCGGATCGGCCGACTGAGCGGAGCCCTACGGCAGCAGATGGATCGTCTCGAGCGACGTGCCATCCGCACGCGCCTCAGATCTCACACTGCCACTCGCTCCCTCGTAGGCCTCAGTACCACCGGTAACGGCCAGGGTGATGA
>JBBQXH010000282.1:0-4220 GCA_038209835.1 Gaiellales bacterium
AAGCGGACGTCAGCAAACGCTCTGACGACGAGGTGCCGGCCGGAATCGTGATCGAGCAGAACCCCGACGCCGGGACGCGGATCTCGCAGGACGAGACCGTCAGAATCGTCGTCTCGACGGGCGTCGAGAGGGTGAAGGTGCCGAAGGTCTCGGGCCTCCCGGTGGAGCAGGCGATCCAAGCCCTTAACGACCAGGGGCTCAAGTCCGTGACGAAAGAGGTCTTCTCTGACAAGGCAGACGCAGGCATCGTCCTCTCGCAGGATCCGAGACCCGGTGATCAGGTCGAGAAGGGCTCAACCGTGACGCTCCGGGTGTCGAAGGGACTCGAGACCGTGACGGTGCCCGACGTTCTGCAGCAGCCGCAGGAGAGTGCGGTCGCCGAGCTGAAGCTGCATGGGCTCGTCGCGAACGTCGTCACCGTGGAAAGCGACCAGCCGGCCGGCCTCGTGATCTCCCAGAGCCCCGATCCCGGCGTGACGGTGAACAAGGGCACGTCCGTCGAGATCGACGTCTCGCAGGGCCCACCGCCGCCGCCTCCGCCGCCCGAGACAACGACGGTGCCGGGAGTCATCGGCCAGGACGAGGTGAGCGCCACCGGCGCGCTCGAGGACGCCGGACTCAGCGTCTCAGTCGAGGTGATAGACACTCTCAACCCGGACGAGGACGGCCTCGTCGTCGAACAGGATCCCTCGGAAGGCGACGAGGTCGATCCGGGATCGACGGTCACGATCTTCGTCGCACGCTTCCCGGGCTAGGCCGCGTGTCGCGCCTGCGCGTAGCCGTCCTGATGGGCGGACGGTCGAGCGAGCATGACATCTCGGTGGCTTCGGGGAGGTCGATCCTAGCCGGCCTCGAGGAGGCCGGCTACGAGGCGATCCCGATCGAGATCGACAGGCAGGGACGCTGGGCGCTGCCGCTCCCGGAGATGCCTGCCATCGGGTCGGAGGTCACGTCGCCGGTGCCCGTGCCTTCCTCGACGGCCTCCCCCACACCCTTTGGCGCCATCGACGTTGTCTTCCCCGCCCTCCACGGCCCGTTCGGCGAGGACGGCACCGTGCAGGGTCTGCTCGAGCTCGCGGGCCTTCCGTACGTCGGCGCAGGTGTGGCCGCCTCCGCGGTCGCGATGGACAAGGACCTCTTCAAGGCGGTCATGCGCGCGAACGGCGTTCCCGTGACGAGAAGCGTGACCGTCCGGCTGGGCCAGTCGCTTGCCGAAAGCCCGTATGGCTACCCCGTGGTCGTGAAGCCCGCTCGTCTCGGGTCGAGTGTCGGGATCAGCATCGCGCGTTCGCCCGACGAGCTCGCGCCCGCACTCGAGCTCGCCTTCGGCCACGACGAGAAGGTGCTCGTCGAGGAGTTCGTCGCGGGGGTCGAGGTCGAGTGCAGCGTCCTCGGGAACGAGAAGCCGATCGCCTCGGTCGTCGGCGAGATCGTCCCGCTTCTCGCCGACTGGTACGACTTCGCCTCGAAGTACGACGACGGCGGCATGGAGCTGGTCGTGCCGGCCCGCATCCCGGAGGTGCAGGCCGCGCGCGTGCAGGAGCTCGCCGTCAGCGCCTTCGTCGCGTGCGACTGCGAAGGCATGGCGCGCGTCGACCTCTTCGCCTGCCAGAACGGTGACGTGCTCGTGAACGAGCTCAACACGATCCCGGGCTTCACGCAGACGTCCGTGTACGCGAAGCTGTTCGAGGCATCCGGCATCGGGTACACAGATCTTCTGCGGCGGCTCGTCGAGCTGGCCGTCGAGCGTCACGAGCGCCGGGCGCAACTGCGCTACTGAAGGCGTCCCGCCGGACGAGCGGCTGGACGATCATCGTTATCCGGCCTAGAGTCGGAACACGGCAGGCATGTCAGCGGCTCACCGTCTCGCGCGCGTGGCTCGCCGTCCTTCGGCTGCTCGCCGAGAACCGTTGCGCCGCGCCGCCAAGAGCTCCTGGGCACGGTCTCCGCAGCGAGAGATCGTTAAGAGGCCGCGCCACTGCTCCAGCCGCACCCTGATCTCTGCGCCGCTCGCTCGACGAGCCTCCTCCTCGATCGTGTCGAGAACGGCGATCGCGGCTGCGCAGGCGACCCGATTGCGGGGAAGGTTCCGCCGATCGCGCTGTCGGGAACGCGGTTCATGATCTCCGCGCGACCGAGGACGCCGGAGAGCGGGAGCCCGCCCGCGATCGACTTGGCGACCGTCATCAGATCCGCCTCGACGCCGAAATGCTCCATCGCGAACAGCTTGCCCGTCCGGATCGCGCAATGAGGTCGGGGATGCTGGGGAAGCTGCCACGTCTTGCGGCGGGCTGCCGGAACAAACAGCTCGAACGTTTCGAACCTCTCGTCGCGTCTGCGCTCACGATGAGTTTTGCCCCGCTGGGCCGTCTCATACTGCTGGGGCTTGAGAACTAACTCACGCCCGGGATCCGATCGAAAGGACACGAGAGATGAGAAAGCTGATCGTGAGCACCTTCTTGACCCTCGACGGGGTCATGCAGGCCCCGGGCGGACCTGGAGAAGACGACAGCGGCGGCTTCGCGCACGGTGGCTGGTCGGTGAACTACTGGGACGAGCAGATGGGTCAGGTCATGGGCGCGGCGATGAGCAAGCCGTTCGACCTCGTTCTCGGACGCAAGACGTACGACATCTTCGCCGCCCACTGGCCACATGCATCAGACGATGACGGCGCTAAGCCGTTGAACGACGCCACCAAGTACGTCGCGTCGCGGAGTCAGCCCGCCGTGGAGCAACTCGGTTCTCCTCGAGGGCGAAGCGGCCGAAGGCATCGCGGCGCTGAAGAAGGAAGACGGGCCAGAGCTGCAGGTGCATGGCAGCGGGAACCTGGTCCAGACGCTCTTACGCCACAACCTCGCCGACGAGTACCGGCTGTGGGTCTTCCCCCTCGTCATCGGGTCGGGCAAGCGCCTGTTCTCGGAGGCACCGTCCCGTCCGGACTGAAGCTCGTCGACAGCACGGTCTCCACCACCGGCGTCGTGATCGGGACGTACGAGCCCGCAGGCGAGATTGTCACAGGATCGTTCGCGCTGGACTGACCGCGCTCAGAAGCAGCCTGGACAGATGTTTGATGTCAGAATTCTGATATCTTACTTCAGGCACCTGAGCAAACATGAGGAGGCTCGAGATGAGCAAACGGTCAGCGACGGTCCGCGAGCGGGGGCAGCTAACAATCCCGGCGGAGGTGCGCAAGCAGGCTCATCTCGAAGAGGGAGCGGTCGTCGAGTTCGAGCTACGCGACGAGGGCCTTCTGCTCCGTCCCAGGCTCGTAGTCGATGACCTCAAACTCGATGACGACTTCGTCCGGAGCATCATCGAGACGACCGCCGTCGGCTACGCGGAGCTCCGCACCAACGAGAGAGCCTGGGTCGATGAGGTGTCCGAGCGGAAGGTGCTGGAGGCGACGCTGCCCGACGGGCTTGGGGACTAACCCATGTCGGAGCCGAGATGGGGTGAGGTCTGGAACGTGGACTTCGGAGTTCCCGAGGGCCACGAGCAGGGAGCCCATCGGCCTGCCGTTGTGGTCTCAGCCGACTGGTTCAACAAGACACGCGCTGAACTTCACGTGGTTGTCCCGTTCAGCAAGCAAATCAGAGGCATCGGTACCCATCTGAAGATCGACCCTCCTGACGGCGGCCTCGACGTTGCGAGCGATGCAATATGTGAGCACATCCGATCTGTCTCGACCGGGCGGTTCGCCAGCAAGCGCGGAAGCCTCGATCAAACGACGATGGACGAGTTGATGAAGAGGGTCAAGGTGCTACTTCTGATGGGACCGAAGGGGGCTTGACGCACGGCGCCGCTGGCCGCGGCGTCAAGCAAGCACCGCGTCGAGCGCGTCGGCGAACACGTCGAGCGCCTCCTCGAGCTCTGCGTCGGCAATGACGAGCGGAACGAGCACGCGGATGCAGTTGCCGTAGATCCCCGCCTTCAAGAGGAGGAGACCGCGCTCCGTGGCGGCTTCCACGACCGCGCTCGCGAGCTCGGGGGCCGGCTCCTTCGTCCCGCGGTCGCGGACGAGCTCGAGCGCGAGCATCGCACCGAGACCTCGCACGTCGCCGATCGCCTCGTGGCACTCGCGCCACTGCTCCATCCGCGACCTGATCTCGGCGCCGACCGCACCCGCTCGCTCGACGAGCCCCTCCTCCTCGATCGTGTCGAGAACGGCGATCGCGGCTGCGCAGGCGACGGGGTTGCCGGGGAAGGTTCCGCCGATCGCG
>JBBQXH010000283.1:0-4202 GCA_038209835.1 Gaiellales bacterium
GGTTCCCCGATCTGGTCGGGCCACCGTCCGCCGACATCTGCTACGCGACCCAGAATCGTCAGGATGCGGTCAAGAAGATCTGTGAGCAGGCGACGCTCGTGCTCGTCGTCGGCTCGACGACGAGCTCCAACGCCAACCGGCTCGTCGAGGTTGCGAAGACCTGCGGAGCGGACGCATACCTGATCGACGACGAAGGCGATCTCGACGTCGCCTGGCTCGAAGGCCACGAGGCTGTTGGCCTGACCGCCGGCGCCTCCTCACCCGAGCTCTTCGTCGACCAGGTTGCCGACCGGCTCGCCGAGCTCGGGTTCGATGAGCGCGAAGAAGTCGAGCTCACTCGCGAGGACGTCTACTTCCGCCTCCCGGCCCGGCTCCGCTGACGCCACCGCTCGCTCACGGCGCATTCGCTGCGACGATCGGGAAGGGCTGAGGAACGAGTGGGGAGAGCCGCCGCGGGCTGCGGCTCTTCGCTACCGGGACGAGGAGATCAGTGGTGGGCCGCTCCCGCTGTTCGGTGCCGGTGCTCCATCGAACACACCGACCAGGAGGCCGACGATCAGCCCGAGCACCCAGACGATCGCCACGGCGAGGAGCACCTTGTAGAGGAATCGTCCCAGCGTCTCCAGCATGCCCGTGAACAGGCCGTTCCCTGTCTCCGTCATCTCAACTCCCCTTCTGCCAGGTGTAGCTGCTGTCTCCGTGCACCCAGATCTTGACCCATGGGTACTCGCTTCCGATGCAGCCGTACTTGAGAACGCAGTTCTCCATCTCCGCTTCCCGGAACGAGTAGTGCCCGCTCTGGTTGCTGCCGTAGAAGTACCCTGCGCTCGCCGCCAGGCGGCGGTAGTACCAGTTGCCGTCCATGTTCGTTGCGTAGGCCGAGCTCCATACTCCGGTGATCCGCCCGTTCGACCAGCACCAGCGCTTCGAATGGTGCCAGCGATAGACGAGCGAGTGGAACAGGAAGCTGTTGCCATCCTTCGCGATGTCGATCTCGCGGCATCCCGATGCCTGCAGGGAACGACCGGCACGGCCGGGCCTCGCCCGTCGCGAGGGCCCGATCGGGATCCCGTTCGCGTCGAGGTCGGTGACCGTCGCTCGGACTACGCTCCGGCTCGAGGAGACGGAGGCTGAGCCCACAGCGACGAGTGCCAACGCGCAGAGCACCACGCCCGCGAGAACAACGATATGTCGTAGTCGCATTCACGATTCACCTCCTGTTCTGGTGCGACGGGCGCGGGCTGCGCATCCACGACCAACTCTAGGAGGACGCGACGGAGAAAACATCGTCCGGATAGGACAGTTCTGTGTCTGAACGGGAGCGACTTCGTGCCGAGAGCGCGGCCGCAGGCCAGAGGGAAATCGACCTCAGTACAGGGCCGTGGCCAGGCGTCGGCGGTAGCCGGTGCTCAACGGGTGATCCTGGCCGAGCTCCTGGAAGATCGCGACCATGATCTCGCGGACTCGCTCGCGCCGTTCAGGATCGCCGTCGGCAGCGGCGGCGAGCAGCCACTCGAGCGCGCGTTCGTAGTCGCCCTCCGCGAGCGGCCCCAGGATCTCCGGGAAATCGCCGCTCGCCGAGAGCTCGTCGACGAGGCGCTCCGCCTTCGAAGGCCCGGTCAGCTCGTCGAGGAACGCCGTCACAGCTTGCGGTGAGAGCGAACCGACGAACTCGCTCACGACCTGGCCGTTCCGGAACGCCTTGACGGCCGGGATGCTGCGAATCCCGTAGGTGCCTGCGACGGCCGGGTTCGCATCGATGTCGACCTTCGCCAACACCATGTCCTCCGAGCGCTCGGCGACTTCCCGCTCGAGCACGGGCGCCAGCGCCTTGCACGGCTCGCACCAGTCCGCCCAGAAATCGACGACGACCGGCACCTCGGCGGAGCGCTCGATCACATCGACCTGAAAGCTCGCGTCCGTGACGTCCATCGTCGTGACTCTAGCGTTCTGGGAGGGGTTCTCAGCCTGGGGAGACGACGACGGTCGAGCCGCTCCGGACGACGCGGTAGGCTCCGCGCCACCTTCCGGTCGCCCGCACATCGAGGACGAAGCGATCACGGTCGTAGTCGTACGTGCCCTGGCCCGTCATCGAGAAGCCGCGGGAGAAGGCGCAATGGCGAAACGTGAAGCGGTCGCCGGAAAACCGGATCGATCCGGCTGCGGGACAGCCTGCTCCCGAGGTGCCGACGCCGTCCCAGTAGTAGTACTCGGGGAGGTAGTCGATCTCGGCCAGGGCCGAGGCGAACGCGGCTCGCACCGACGCGAAACGGGACGCCGCCGCGGGTGCGATCGAGACATACGGCGACGAGACCCGGCCCGGACAAGTCGTCTCCCGCCGAGACGGAAGCGTTCCGTCGACGAGGAACGCCGTCACCAGATCGTCGGGACAGGGGTCGCCTCGACCGAAGATGACGTGCGGGCCGCCCTTGGTCGTGACCAGGTAGCCATCTGCCAGGCGACCGTAGACGCTGATCCCGTTCCCGACCGGCGTTGCGGGTCCGCGGTCGCGCCCAGAACGATTGTCGGTATTCCCTCGGCTTGGAGTGGAGCAGGTCGAGCGGAATCCTGGATCGAGCCGGGCCAGTAGACGCACGGCAGGTCGCCGTAGAAGATCGATCCGAGCCGCGGGATCGAAGGGATCGCCTGCTCACCGGCTGCGAGGTATGCCTCCGCCCGTTCCTCGGGTGTGCCCGAGAAGTACCCGTAATCCTGGCACTCGACGCCGTAGTACATCGCGTCCGAATAGCTCGGGTCGGGAATCGCGACGAGCGTCTCGGGGTCGATGACGAGGTCGGCGTACAGCAGGCGTGCCAGCGGGACGAGGTCGCCGCGGGTCGAGGCCGCGAGGGCGCGTTGGAGCAGCATCCTGTCGCCGACGCTGTACACCTGCCCCGAGGCGACGGTCTCCAGATCGGGGAGCGTGAACGACCGGGTGACGCCTCGGCCAGAGCGGAGTGGGAAGCGGAAGGCGATCGGGTTCTCGGCGAGCCGGGCGGCGAGTCTGTCGTACGCGCCAAGGGGATCGCCCGCCGACTGTCGCTTGCACTGCGGTTGGCGCGAGCATGCGCCCTGTGTCATCACGAGCACGTCGTTGAACGCCTTCGCCTGCTCTGCGAGGAACTCCGTTCCGGTCAGCGTGAGATCGACCGTTCCGTCGAGGAGTAGTCCTGCGAGGTGCTGAGGGTGCGCGGCGGCATAGGTCTGGGCGTACTGCGTCCGTAGCTCTCCCCGTACAACCAGAGGCGATCGTCGCCGATGAGCCCGCGGAAGTCCTCGAGATCCTCGACCGCCTGTGCGGTGCCGAGATAGGGCAGTTCCTCCGTGGAGCGGAGCTGGTCGACGCAGTCGCTCGCGAACCGGCGTGCAGCGTCCTGCGGCTCCTCGACGGACTGGTAGTAAGCGGCGGCGGCCGCGGGGCACGTGAGCCCGCCCGACGATGCGACTCCGCGCTGGTCGAAGAAGACGATGTCGAAGCGCCTCCGGATTCCCGCCTGGAACGCTGCGGTGTAGGAGTCAGCGGATGCGAGACCTGCAGTTCCCGGCCCGCCGGTTGCGGTCACGAACATTCCCTTCCGCTTGCCCGTGGCCGGGAGGACCGCGAAGACGACCTCGATCGTCCGCTGATCGGTCGCGTCGAAATGGTCGAGAGGAACCGTGATCGTCACGCAGGTGAAGTTGCTGTCAGGGCAGCGCTTTCCCCCGAGCTCGGCGAGACGATCGGCCGTCGAGGCGGTTGCAGCGGAGCCGCTCTGGACGATCGCGCCGGCGAGCGCGGCGCAGGCGACGAAGAGGAGCATCAGGCGACGGGGGGCGCGCATGACCGCAGCGAGGGTAGCTCAGACGCGCGATTCCACCGGCCGAGAACCGACGTCAGGCAAATCCCTCGAGTGCCGCCCGGACGAGGGACGGCAGGGTGTCGACGTTGTAGCCGCCCTCGAGCACGGCGCCGACACGGGGGCACAGGTCCCGCGCCCGCCGAGCCATCTCCGAGAACCCTGCCGCGGTCACGAGCATTCCCCCGAGCGGATCGCCCGCCGCCGCGTCGAAGCCAGCCGAGACGAGCAACAGATCGGGTTCGAAGCGCGCGATCGCAGGCTCCACGATCCGGTCGAACGCATCGAGGTACTCCGAGTCGCCAGAGCCCGCTGGCAGCGGGACGTTGACCGTGGTCTCGTCCTGCTCGTCCAGTCCGCCAGACC
>JBBQXH010000284.1:0-4200 GCA_038209835.1 Gaiellales bacterium
GAGAACATCCTCCAGGCGGCCGACTCGCTGTCGTTCCTCGAGGTGAACGACGCACTCGTTGCCGGCTGGTACGCGGAGGGTCGTTGCAGCCGGGAGCGGGCCAGGGATCAGCTCACCTACATGTTCGAGCGAATGCAGGTCGACCGGGCCGTCGAGCTCGCCCGCCCTCTCTACGCGCGAGCGACGGCGACGGTCGATGCAGCCTGAGTTCATCGCACCGCGATCGCTCGAGGAGGTGCTCGCGGTCAGAGCAGAGCGCGGCGACGAGGCGACGGTTCTCGCCGGCGGCACCTTCTTGACGATCCTGATCAATCAGCGCCTGCTTCAGCCGTCCTGCCTGCTCAGCCTGGGAGGCGTGCCCGGCCTGAACGAGATCGTGGCGAACGGCGATCTGCGCCTCGGGGCGATGACGCGCCACAGGGCCGTCGAGCGCTCGCCCGAGGTGGTCGAGGGTTGGCCCGCACTCGCGCGAGCCTTCTCGATCGTCGCGAGCCCGCGCGTTCGCAACCAGGCGACCGTGGGCGGGGTGCTGGCTGACGCCGACTATGCGTCGGATCCGCCCGCGATCCTCTGTGCGTTGCGCGCGCGAGCAGTCGCGCGCCGCTCGTCTGGCGAGCGAGAGATCCCGATCGACGAGCTGATCACCGGGTACTACGAGACCTCGCTCGAGCCGGACGAGGTGATCGTCGAGGCGCGGGTGCCGCGGAACGACGGGCCCGCCGTGTACCGGAAGTTCCGCTCACGATCGCACGAAGACAGGCCCTGTGTCTCCGTCGCCGCGGCCCGCCACGAGGGCACGCTTCGGGTTGTCGTCGGGGCGGTCTCGGGGCGGCCTCAGCTTTTCCCGGATGTCTGTTCCCTGGCGGACGGCGTGCGGCTCGACCGCGAGCTTGCCACGGAGATCGGGAGGCGCTATTCAGAGGCGATCGAGCCGATCGGAGACGTTCGCGGGTCGGCGGGGTACCGGCGGCGTATCATCGCCGTCGAGGTGCGGCGCGCGCTCGAGGAGCTCAACGCGTGACCGCCCTCCCGCCCCATATCGCGCCCGTCATCTCGGGACAGGTCCGGTACTCGCAGGATCAGGAGCTGCCCGGGATGCTGCACGCGCGCATTCTCCGATCGCCCTTTGCGCACGCGCGAATCGTCCGGGTCGATGCCTCGGCGCTGCCCGATGGCGTCGTCGCACTCCTTCCTGCGGACGTCCGCGAGCTGGGACGATACGGCTGCCAGATCAAGGATCAGTCAGTGCTCGCGTTCGATCGCGCTCGGTACGCGGGAGACCCGGTCGCTGCCGTCGCGGCGGAGTCGGCTGAGGAGGCCGAGGAGGCACTGGCCTCGATCGAGGTCGACTACGAGGAGCTCCCGGCCGCCCTCGGGATCGACGATGCGCTCACCGCGCAGGTGCTCGTCCACGACAGGATCCAGATCTCGGACAACGACGCGTCCTATTTCGGTATCCGGCCCGAGAGCGGAACGAACGTCTGCCACCGCTTCCGGATCGCCCACGGAGACATCGACGAGGGGTTCGCGCGGGCCGACGTGATCGTCGAGGAAACCTTTCGGACCGCCGCCGCGCAGCATGCGGCGATGGAGCCCCATGCCTGTCTCGCGAGCTGGGACGGTGACCGGCTCGATCTCTGGACCGGAACGCACACGCCGTTCAACGTGCGTGAGGACGTCGCCGGCGTGTTCGGCCTTCCCGAGGAGAACGTCCGCGTCGTGTGCCCGCCGATGGGCGGCTCGTTCGGCGCCAAGACTTTCGTGCGGCTCGAGGCGCTCACTGCGGCGCTCGCCCGGAAGGCGAGTCGACCTGTCCGCTGCGTGCTGCCGCGGAGCGAGGAATGGGTGACGAACAACCGTCACCCTTCGCTGATCCGGGTGCGGATCGGGGCACTCGAGGACGGAACGCTCGTCGCAAAGGACGTTCAGGCGTGGATCGACACCGGCGCCTACGCCGACTGCGGCCCCGGCGTCGCCGTGAAGATCGGGTACTCGGTCGTCGGGCCCTACCGGATCCCCAACGTCAGCGTCGAGTCCCGCTGCGTGTACACGAACGCCCCGCCGAACGGCGCCTTTCGCGGCTTCGGCGCGACTCAAGCCGTCTGGGCGTCGGAGTCGTTGATGGATCGATTGGCCGATCGCCTGGGCATCGATCCCCTCGACCTGCGGCTCAGGAACGTGCTCCGTAGCGGTGACACGTTCTGCACGGGCGAGGCGGTCCACGACGTCCATTTCGCCGACTGCCTGGAGCGGGCCGCGAGCGCGATCGGCTGGAAGGATGGGCGCCGGGGCAAGGGGCTCTGCGTCCTCCTCAAGGGGATGCAGACGCCGAGTCGCGCTGCGATTGCGATCGAGGCCGAGGATGACGGGAGCTACACCTTGCGCTGCGCGACGGCCGAGATGGGTCAGGGCTCACGGCGAGCCCTCTCCCTCGTCGCGTCCGAGCTGCTCGGTGTTCCCGTTGAGGAGGTGCGCTTCCCCGATCCCGACACGAGCATCGTTCCCTATGACACGCGGGCCACCTCGAGCAGGTCGACCTACATGATGGGTCGCGCCCTCGAGGAGGCGGTGCGCGACCTTCGTCACGACGGGCGGCGCGGTGTTGGCGAGGTGCGAAACGAGGGTGGGCTCGATCCGGACACCGGCCAGGGCCTCGCGTCGTCCCACTGGCACCAGGGAGCTGGTGCGGCCGTGGTCCGGGTCGACGAGGAGACGGGCAAGGTCGAGGTCGTACGGCTTCACGCTGCCGTCTACGCCGGGCGCGTCGTCAACCCGCCCGGGGCGGAGCTCCAGAACGAGGGCTCGATGATCATGGGCCTCGGCGGCGCGCTCCTCGAAGGGGTCGTGTTCGCGGACGGGCAGGTCACGAACGCGAATCTCTCCGACTACGAGATCCCGTCGATCGCGGACATGCCCGAGTTGACCCACGAGCTCGTCCAGCAGGTTGGAGCCGAGGTGCATGGGCTGGGCGAGACGGCTGTCCCGCCCGTTCCCGCCGCCATCGGCAACGCCCTCGGCTCCCTCGGGCTTCACGTCACCGAGCTGCCGATCACCGCTGAGGCCGTGCTCGACGCTGTCGACCGGCGAGACCGCGCGGCCCGGGAACCCGCTTGAGCCCGGGGACCGCCGCTTACCTCCCTCCGGCTTCAGCCTATCGAGGAGAGTCGCGCACGTGGCGCGCGAGGTGTGCCGAGATCCGGGAGAAACAGCCATGAAAGTCTCCTTCCGCCTGAACGGCCGGCCCGCACTCGTCCATGCAGGCGCCGGCGAGAACCTCCTTACTGTCCTCAGGCGCGACCTCGGCGTGCTCTCGGTGCGCGAGACCTGCGGGATCGGCGTTTGCGGCGCCTGCACGGCCCTCGTCGACGGGGAACCGATCTCGACCTGTCTCCTGCTCGCGCCGCTCGCGGACGGATGCGAGATCGTGACCGTCGAGGGCCTCCCAGACGATCACGCCGTGCCGCGCGCGTTCGCGGAAGCCCATGCGTTCCAGTGCGGCTTCTGCACCCCGGGAATGATCCTGACGGCCGCGGCTCTCCTGGACGAGAACCCGACTCCGACGGACGAGGAGATCAGGGCCGCGCTCGCAGGGAACCTGTGCCGTTGCGGCTGCTATGTCAAGATCATGGAGGCCGTCCGACTGGCGGCCGTCTGACGTCTTCGGAATGGCCGCGCTCATCGATCTCCTCCACCTCGGCCGTCCGCACGTCATCGGCGTGTACCTGCTCGAGGGCGATGCCCCGGCGCTCGTCGACTGCGGCCCGACCGTCTGTGCCGATGCGCTCGAGGCCGGAATCGGTGCATGTGGGATGGCGCTGACGGATGTGCGAACGCTGCTTCTGACGCACATCCACCCGGATCACGCCGGTGCTGCGGGCGAGCTGGTCAGGCGGCATCCGACCCTCGAGGTGGTCGTCAGCGAGGTCGGTGCTCCCCATCTCGCCGACCCGACCCGACTCGAACGGAGCGCCCGTCGGCTCTACGCCGACGAGTTCGACCGGCTGTTCGGGCGGATCGACCCCGTGCCTGCGGACAACATCACGATCGTCGGTGACACCGCGTGCGGGCTGGACGTCTTCCCGACGCCCGGTCACGCCTGGCATCACGTCTCCTTTCTCGATCGTGAGGGCGCCTGCTACGCGGGAGACGCCGTCGGCTGCCTGATCCCGCCGGGCCGCTTCCTCTACCCGGCTTCCGCTC
>JBBQXH010000285.1:0-4199 GCA_038209835.1 Gaiellales bacterium
CCCGGGCACGATCGCGCGCAGTGGCGCACCGTGCTCGTGCGGGAGGGGCTCACCGTTCATCGCCCAGACGAGGAGCGTGTCGGGATGGAGCGCCTTGGCGATCGGGACGCCCCGCCCGAACGAGACCTCCCCGGGGACGCCAGGGAACACTCCCCTATCTCCGCCCTCGAGCACGATCGCGTTCGCCTTCTGACTCACCCCGGCCTCGCCCAGAACCCCGGCAAGCGCAGTCCCGGTCCACGCGGCCTCGCCGACTGCGCCAAGCCCCCACGACACACCCTCGGCCGGCGGATCGAACTCCGTTCTCCGATGGCCCGCACACTCGAGCACGACCCGGAGCGTGCGCTCGGGCATTGCCATGACGGCCTCGAGGCCGAGCCGGAGGGGTCGCTCGACCGCACCGCCGACCTCGAGCGCAAACGACGCGGGGTCGAGGTCCGGTGGCGGGAAATGATCGCGCCGGAAGTGAAGCTCCGTCGGGATCCGGTCGAGCCAGAGCGCGTCCAGCGGGGTTGGGCGGGTCTCGGGCTCGTAGGCCATGCCGAGACTCTAGTGATCGGTTCGATAGCCTCCGCGACCGTGGTCGACGCACCCGTCACGCCGGAGCTCGCCCAGCTCGAGGCCGCTCCCTCGCGTCATGCCCGGCCGGTGCTCGGCTACTCGATGGTCGTCGTCGCTGCGTCGCTCTGGGCGGTCAACGGCGTGCTTGCCAAGGTCGTCATCCAGTCGGGTCTCACCACCTACCGGCTGGCGGAGCTCCGATGCGCGGGCGCTGCCGTCCTGTTCCTGGCGGCCGCGGCGATCATGCGGCGCAGCTCGATGCGGGTCGAGCGACGGGAGATCCCGTGGCTGCTCGCGTTCGGCGTGCTCGGGCTGGCGTTCGTCCAGTTCCTCTACTTCGTTGGCATCTCGCGACTCGAGGTCGGGATCGCGCTCGTGCTCCAGTACCTCGCGCCGGTGTGGGTCGCCCTCTACGCGAGGTTCTTCGTCCATGAGCCGGTTCGCCGCCGACTCTGGTACGGCCTCGCGTTGGCCCTCGCGGGCCTCGTCGTCGTCACCGAGCTCTGGCGCGGCGGCACGCTCGACGGGATCGGCGTCGCGGCCTGCCTCCTGGCCTCCATCGCCTACGCCCTCTACATCCTGCTGGCCGAACGGAGCCTTCGCGCTGGACGCGACGTCCTGTCGCTCCTCGCCTACGGATTCGTCTTCGCGACGCTCTTCTGGACGGTCGTCCAGCCGTGGTGGAGCCTGCCCGGGGAGCTCCTCGACGACAGTGTCTCCCTGGCCGGCAGGCTCTCGGGCACGACCGCACCGCTCTGGCTCCTGCTCGTCGCCATCGTCGTCCTCGGCACGTTCGTCCCCTTCATCCTGATGGTCGGCGCCCTGCACCACATCCCGGCCACCCGGGCGACCGTTACCGCCATGATCGAGCCCGTCGTCGCGGCCGTGGCGGCGTTCGCGTGGCTTGACGAGTCGCTCGGGCTCGCCCAGGTCGCGGGCGGGCTGCTCGTCCTCGCGGGCGTCGCTCTCGCCCAGACAGCCCGCTCCCGCTAACGGTTCGCCCGGCGGGAACAGAGGCCGCTGGCTACTCTGCGAGTGGTGGTCAAGCGGGTTCTCCTCGCCTCGCCTCGCGGGTACTGCGCCGGGGTCGAGCGTGCGATCGACACCGTCGAGCAGGCGCTCGATGCCTTCGGCCCGCCCGTGTACGTCCGCCGCCAGATCGTCCACAACGCGCACGTGGTGCGCGATCTCGAAGAGCGCGGCGCGGTCTTCGTCGAGAGCGAGGAAGACGTCCCGCGCGGAGCCCTTGTCGTCTTCTCCGCTCACGGGGTCTCGCCCGCGGTCCACGATGGGGCACGGTCACGGGGACTCGTGACGATCGATGCCACCTGTCCCCTCGTCACGAAGGTGCACGCGGAGGCGAGGCAGTATGCCGCGCTCGGCTACACGATCGTGCTGATCGGCCACGCCGGGCACGACGAGGTCGAGGGAACCCTCGGCGAGGCGCCCGGGTCGATCCTCCTCATCCAGTCGATCGACGAGGCGGCGATCGTCGTGCCGCCCCAGACCGACAAGATCGTCTATCTCACCCAGACGACACTCTCGGTCGACGACACCGCCGGAATCATCGCCGTCCTTCGTCGCCGGTTCCCGCGAATCGTCGCCCCGAAGAAGGACGACATCTGCTACGCGACGTCGAACCGCCAGTGGGCCGTCAAGGCGATGCTCACCGAGGTCGACCTCGTTCTGGTCATCGGCTCGCCGAACAGCTCGAACTCGAACCGACTGGTCGATGTCGCGCGGGCGGGAGGTGTGCGCGCTCAGCTGATCGACGACGAGTCTGAGATCGAGGAGGCCTGGCTCGCCGGTGTCGAGACGGTCGGCATCAGCTCGGGCGCCTCGGCCCCCGAGCGACTCGTGCGAGACGTCTGCGCCTGGTTCTCAGCCCGTGGCGTGACCGAGATCCGGGCGCACCGCACCGTGCGCGAAGACGTGTCGTTCAGGCTCCCGGCGCTTCCGCTTGCGGAGCTCGTGACGCGCTGATCAGGTCGCCCGGGCGACCGAGAGTGGTTCGCCCGGGGAACGCTCGATGCGCACCGCGAGGGTCTCGGCCGCGATTCGCTCGCCGTGCGCTGCAAACACGTCCTCGAGATCATCCTCTCCGTTCCAGCGGATCTCGATTCGATCCGTGATCTCGAGACCGGACTCCTTGCGAAGGCGCTGGATCGTGTGGATCAGGTCGAGCGCGCGGCCCTCGAGCTCGAGCTCGGCGTCGACCTCGGTGTTCAGCGCGACGGAGATACCGTCCTCCTCCTGGATCGCCCAGCCCGGCAGGGCCACGCGCTCGCCGCGAAGGACGTCACCCGGAGCGAGCTCGACTCCAGCCGCAAGCAGGCGCCCGCCGTCGAGCTCCTCGACCTCCCCCGACGCAAGCGACTCACGAACGTCGCGCAGCCTCGATCCGAGTCGCGGACCGAGAACGGGGAGGTTGGGCTTGAGGGCCACCTGCGCCACAGGCCCCGTCTCGAATCCGAGGTCGTGAACGCGGAGCTCGTCCCGGATCTCATCGACATGGCGAATGGCAAGCGGCGCTCCGCGTATGTGCGCTTCCCGGAGTGGCTGGCGGTGCTTGAGCCCCGCTTCCGACCGCGCGCGGCGGCCGAGCTCGACGACCTGCCTGACCTGGTCGACCTCGCCGAGCAATGCCTCATCGGCGATCCCGTCGGCGGGCTCAGGCCAGCCGGCGAGAAAGACGCTGTCCGGAGCGCCGTCGCATGCGCCCGCAACGAGATTGCGCCACAGGTGCTCGGCGAGAAACGGCATGATCGGCGAGATGGCTCGCAGCGCCTGGACGAGTGCGTACCAGAGCGACCGGAACGCCGCGTCATCGAGCTCGTAGAAGCGCCTGCGCGAGCGGCGGATATACCAGTTCGAGAGATCGTCCACGAACGACTCGAGCGCTCGCGCGACTCCAACGGTCATGGACGCCTCGTAGGCGCGGGTCGACTCCGAGAGAAACGACTGCGTCCGGGCGAGCAGCCAGCGGTCGAGAGGCCGCAGCTCGGCCTCGCGCGGGCCCGCGGCCAGGTCGTCGTACGTCGGTCGGAAGCCCTCGATCATGCCGTACGTGACGAGGAACGAGACCGAGTTCCAGAGCGTCAGGAGCTTGCGCTTCACCTCCTCGGCGGGGCCGAAGCCGAAGCGGATGTTCTGGCTGGACGGCTGCGCACAGTACATCCAGCGCATGACGTCGGCGCCCATGCGCTCGAACCCCTCGTCCGCATCGATCGCGTTGCCGAGGCTCCCGTGCATCTCCCGCCCGCTCTCGTCGAGCAGCTTCTCGTACGACAGCACCTGACGATACGGCGCCTCGCCGACGAGAACGACGGACATGAAGAGCTGCGAGTAGAACCAGAGCCGGATCTGCTCGCGCATCTCCGAGACCCAGTCCGCCGGGAACCACTCCTCCCAGTACGCGTGATCGGGCAGATCCGCGGTCGTCAAACCGCGCGCGGAGCCTGTCGCGTTGCCAGCCTCGATCCATTCGGGGCTCTGCCAGCCGAGCGTCGAGAAGGGAACGATGCCGGCGTCGAGCCAGACGTCGCCGACCTCGGGAATCCGGCGAGTCTCCTCGCCGCAAGCCTCGCAGCGAACGACGACGTCGTCGATCCAGGGGCGGTGCAGCTCTTCGAGCTGGT
>JBBQXH010000286.1:0-4176 GCA_038209835.1 Gaiellales bacterium
GGAGAGCTCGGCGACTACCGAGACGAGACCGCCGACGTCCTCGAGTGCGGGATGGGTGAGGGAATCACCGGCCGCGTCGCCCTCACCGGCCGAAGCGTCCTCGTGCCGAATGCGCTCGAGTGCGACTACGCGGTTCAGGTGCCCGGGACGCCGCGGATCGCCGAGTCGATCGTGGCGGTCCCGTTGCGCTCCGCGACGGGCGTGACCGGAGTCTTCGTCATCTCGAAACTCGGGGTGAATCAATTCGACGAAGACGACGTTCGACTGCTCGAGGTGCTCGCCGGTCATGCGTCGGTGGCGCTCGAGAACGCGCGGCTCTACGAGGCCGAGCGACGGGAGGCTGAGCGGGCCCGCGAGAGCGCCGAAATAGCGAGTTCCCTTCTCGAGCTCGGCCGGGAGCTGGCGGTCTCGGAGACGGTCGACGCGGCGCTTCGCCAGGTCGTGGCCTCAGCGGCCCGCATCCTCGGATCGCCAAAGACCTCGCTCTGGCTCCAGCCGGCCCCGGAGGACGATCTCGTCCTGGGCGCCGAGTGGGGTCATTCGAGTGACGAGCGGGCGCTACTCGACGAGCGGCGGCTCCGTCCCGACGCGGTTCGCTCGATCGTCCGCCCCGAACGACCGGTGGTCGTCGACGGAGCTGTCCTCGCACGGGTGGGCGACGTCGTGCGGGCATCGCCCGGCCGTCAGGCGCTCGCTGCCCTTCGCCTCGACGCCGGACGGATCGGCTGCCTGATCGTCGCGGTACCCCCGGGCGACGACGACGCGTCGTCGAATCGAAAGATGCGCCTGCTGACGGGCCTGGCCGATCAGGCGATGCTGGCAATCGGCAACGCGAGCAACTTCGAGAGCCTCGAGAAGACCTTCCTGTCGACTGTCGAGGCGCTCGCGAGTGCCCTCGAGGCAAATGCCAAGCACACGTCGTCGCACGCGCGGTCGCTCACGGACATGGCTCTTCAGGTCGGCACGGAAGTCGGGCTCGAGCCCAGGTCGCTCAAGCGCCTCGAGCTCGGCGCTCTCTTCCATGACATCGGAAAGATCGGGATCCCGTCGGAGATCCTCGCCAAGCCCGGCCCGCTGACGCCCGACGAGCGAGCCGAGATCGAGCTCCACTCCACCCTCGGTGAGCGCATCCTGGCGCCGATCGAGCGCCTGGCGGAGATCCGGCCCATCGTCCGCCACTGTCACGAGCGATACGACGGGAGCGGGTACCCCGACGGGCTGGCCGGTGACGCGATCCCGGTCGAGTCGAGGATCATCTTCGTCTGCGACACGTTCCACGCGATGATGACCGATCGGCCGTACCGCCAGAAGCTCCCGCGATCCGAAGCGTCGCGGCGTCTGCAGGCCGCGGCCGGAACGCAGTTCGACCCGGCGATCGTCGAGGCATTCCTCCGGGCGATCGACGAGGAGAGCTCGGTTCTCCGCGCGTCCTGACCGTTCGGGCCAGACGCCTCAGCCCAGCCCTGTGCCCCCGATGGCCTCGAGCTGCGCTGCCACCTGCCAGTACAGACCGTCCGGGCCAGGAATCGCAGCGACCACTCGCCTCCCCTGCGCGTGGCGCTGCGCGGCTCGGCGGTAGTACGTCAGGAGCTTCGCGCGGATTCTGCGCGCGGTCGACGGCGTTGGCGGCACGAGCGCGTTCGTGAGTGCCCAGCGCCAGGCGTCCGCCTCGGCCTCGAGCTGGCGAAGCGAACGGTTGCCCGGCGAGACGAGATGCCCGAGCTCGTGGAGCGCGGTGAAGTACGTCACCTGGCCGCGTATCTCCGGCACCCGGATCCGGGCGCGGATGCCGCGCGACGGCCTGGCCCGGTAGGCCACCGCACGCCGACCGTCGACGAGTTCGACGTCGACGCCGTTCGCTGACGCGAGGTCGGCGACATGACGGCGCAGAAGCGGGAGGAGAGAGCGGGTCGAACGTCCGCTCACGGAGCGAAGAGCGTCAGCTCCGGCTCGCGTTCGCCGCGCAGCACCCCGAGATCGACCTCGACGCACCGGATCCCTCGCGTCTCGGCGAGGGTCACAGCCTGCGGCTTGAAGCGCTGCGCCGCCAGGATCCCCCGACACTCCGCCAGGGCGGGGTCGGCACGCAGGCGTTCGAGATAGCGGGCGAGTTGCTCGACGGACTCGATGACTCCAATGCGTTTGATCTCGACGGCAACCCAGCCGTCGTCTGCATCCCGGCACATGAGATCGACCGGCCCGATGTCCGTCTGCCATTCACGCCGAACGAGACGAAGCTCCTCGCCGAGCGCAGCGGGCTGAGCCGCCAGCTCGAGCTGGAGGTCCCGCTCGACGCCGTCTTTCTCGAGGCCGGCCGCCTCGCCCATCTCGTGCGAGACGTCGCTCAGCAGCTCGAGGATCCGGATCTCGAGCCTGTCCTCGGTCTTCCCGGCACGCTTGCGGACGACGATCAGCTCGACCGGCTCACCCTCCTCCTCGATCGCTGTCGGCGGTGTCATCCAGTTGAGGGGCTTGTACCCGCCGGCGTCCGCATGCACGAGAACGGAGCCATCCGACTTCAGCATGATGAGTCGCGTCGACTCGGGCAGGACGGCCGTCAAACGGCCCGTGTAGACGACCTCGCAGCGGGCGACGATGAGACGCACGGGACGAAAACCGTACCGTCTCTTTCGGACACGTCAGTTTCGGCTGGCCCAGTCCACCGGATCCGACCCGTCGCTCTCGTAGCGCCGAAGCCCGGCTTCCAGCGCTTCATCGGGCGCGAACCGCGCAAGCACGCTCCCAATCACGGGAGTCATCGCATCGAGAACGTCGACGAGGAGGCCCTCGCCGTCGCCGTTTCTCGCGACGATGCTCGCGGTCTCGTGAAGCGCGATCAGCGCGTAGACGAGCTCGTCGTCGGTCATTCGCTCGGCTGCCTGGTCGCGCATCGCCTGCCGCAGGCGGCGATCGACATCGGGGGGGATCACACGTCTCAGTGTCGTTCGAGAACGGCGAAACGTCTACCGGAGGCGATCACGCGGCGTCCGGAGGTCCTGGCGCGCCCGATAGCGGAGGCCTCGTTTCCGGTGACGCGGTGGAGCGGGAGCAGGAATTGGACCTGCGACCACCGCTTCACGAGACCGGTTTCCTGCGCACTGTGCCGACGCTTCTATGGTGTCAAGGGGAGCGTCCGCACCTCGATGAGACGTCGGTAGAAGTGGCGGGCGAGCGCGCGTTTGACGCAGCGGCGTGCCTCCCTCGTGGTCTTGCCCGCTGCGAGGAGCCGCTGGTAGTAGGCGGTGGTCTCGGCGTGGTGGCGGATTCGTGCGAGGGTGACGACGTGTAGCGCCCAGTTGAGCTGGTGGCGGCGTTGCTTGCCACTCGAGGCGTCGACCGGGCTGGTGCCGGCGAGCGCGGCGAAGGATGCCTCGCTCCTCATCCGGCTGGGGTCGCCGCTCGAGACGAGCAGCTGCGCGCCGCAGACCGGCCCTACTCCGCACTCCTCGAGCAGATCGGGCGCAACCTCGGCGAGGAGCGCAGCCAGTGCACGCTCGGCGTCTGCCGCCTCGTTCGAAAGTCGCTCGACACGCTTTCCGAGCCGACGCAGAACGCCGTTCAGGACATCTGGGTGTGGCCGCAGGCGAGCCGCCGCCTGGGCGAGTCGCTCCCCGGAGAGCGCTCCCAGGCTTTCGCGCACGTGATCGGGAGCGGTGACGATGAAGCTGGTTGAGGGCGGCGTTGCGTGCCTGCATCGCGCTGCGACGCTCGAGCAAGAGCAGGCGCAGGTCCTCGCGCCGGCCACCGCCGCGGGGGATGCTGAGGCCCTCGCCGCTGACCAGCCTTCGCGCGGCGAGAGCCGCGTCGATCAGATCGCTCTTCCCACTCCGGCGCTCCTGGCGGCGCGGGCGCTCGCACTCGTAGACGGCGACACCAGCTCGCTCGAGGAAGCGGACGAGCCCCGCGCCGTAGCTGCCCGTGCCCTCGACCGCAAACGCGGGTATCCCGAGCTCTTGCGCCCAGGAAAGCAGGCTCTGATAGCCGGCAGGCGTCGTCGCGATCTCCCGGCTGGCGAGCTGGGTGCCGAGCGCGTTGAGGGCGACAGCGACGTGGACCTGTTTGTGCGTGTCGACGCCGATTGCCACCGTCCACTCCATGACCTAGCCTCCTTCTCGTCGAGGTGGTCGACCGGCCTGGACAGGGCTGTGTCGGGCAAGGACGCAGGCTTCTATCAGG
>JBBQXH010000287.1:0-4176 GCA_038209835.1 Gaiellales bacterium
GTGCCTTCTCTCGAGTCGCAACTGCGTCGAAACCCTTAGCCGAGCGCGCGTGGCCCGCCGCTCGCCGGGCGAGATTGGCTTCTCCGAGTAGGCTTCGATTGGCCCGCGCACGGAGCTCCTCAAGCGCGGGCTTTAGGTTCCGAGGAGGTCATTACGACCTTGACGCGCACGAACCTTCCCGCGACTTCCGAGCAGCGGTTCGTGCGAAGATGAATGAGCCACCGCTGAAGCCGACGGCCGAGACATGACGCGCGGCGAGGCAGCCGAGTTCGACAGGCTCGAAGCCGAAGCACAGAAGTGCCAAGTCGGTGCCGAAGCTCTAGGTGAGTCAGGGTCGTGCACGGCAAGGGCGGGCGCGTGCGCGTGCTCCCGCTGCCGCTGAGCCTCCGGGACAATCTCTATCTCCATATTCAGTGGGAGGCCCGGCAGCCCAACGAGTACCTCGTCTATCCGCGCGCCGACCGAACCCGGCCGATGGAGGAGTCGAGCATTCACCGCTGGTTCAAACGGTGCCTCACGCTCGCGGGCATGACTGACTTCCCGATGCACGAGCTTCGGCACAGCGCGGGGCACGAGCTCTACGCGCTCACAGGGAACATCGTGCTCGCCTCGATGCTGCTCGGCCACGAGAACATCGGCACAACGCAGACGTACCTGAACCCGACGACTGAGGATCTCGCGATCGGGCTGCGCGTGGTCGAGGCCGCATGGCAGGAAGCGCGTAACGAGGTCGAGCTCGAAAAGGACTGGCGTTCGTGATTCACCCGATCCGGCATGATCAGGAGCCCCTAGCGAACGAACGCACGATAACGTGCGTTATGTCAAGTCGAACGACAGATGCCTGTTTCCTGCGGCTCTCTCTGCTGATCACGTGCTGTTTTCCACAACCCTCCGCTTTCCACATCCCCTTGCGCCGGCGACCGGCCGGGCGTAGCTTTCCTAGTCCGTGTTCAACGATCCGCCAGTCTTTCCGGGTCGGATCGATCCGAGCGACCGTTTCCGCGACCGCCGTCGACGCGCGCGGAGACGGCGTCAGATCCGATCGGTCGCGATCCTCGCCGTTCTCATCGGCGTAAGCGTCGCACTGGCGCTGAATGCGAGCCTGTTCACGGGCGGCGGCAAGAAGCCGAGTCCGGCTCCTGCAGGATCGGTCGCCGCTACCACCGGAGAGGATCCGGCCGTCAGCGGGCCGCCGAAGGAGATCCGAGGGGTGCACGTCTCGGCCGCCCTCGCGTCGGTGCCCGGCAAGCTCGACGAGTACCTGAAGCTGCATCGGCGCGGCCTGACGGCGCTCGAGCTCGACGTGAAGGACGAGAACGGCGAGATCGGGTTCCGCTCGCCGGTCGTCCCGCTCGCACACAGGGTCGGCGCGGCGCAGCGCTACTACGACCCCACCGAGGTCGCGCGCAAGGCCCATAAGGCCGGTGTCTACCTGATCGGACGGATCGTCGTCTTCGAGGACCCTCGCCTCTCGGAGGGTGAGCCCTCTCGCGCGATCCGCACGTCCGACGGCTCGGTCTGGCGCAACAGCAATGGGCTCGGCTGGACGAATCCGTACGACCAGGACGTCTGGAAGTACAACGTCGACATCGCGGTGACCGCCGCAAAGGCGGGCTTCGACGAGATTATGTTCGATTATGTGCGCTTCCCGAGCGACGGGGACGTCGGTGCCGCGGTCTATCCCGGCAGACGCTCCGAGCCGAAGTGGCAGACGATCGCCGACTTCGTCCAGTACGCGACCAACCGGCTGAAGCCCCTCGGCGTTCAGGTCTCGGCGGCCCTCTTCGGGCTCTCGGCAACGCGCGATCTCGGCATCGGTCAGAAGCCTCGGCTCCTCGGAAAGTACCTCGACGCGATCTACCCGATGGTCTATCCGTCCCACTTCGGGTCTGGCGAGTTCAACATCTCCGACCCTGACGCTGTCCCGGGCCGGACGGTCAGCTTCGCTCTCCTCGACTTCCGCCGGAAGCTCGAGGGCCGGAACGTCCGCATCGTCCCCTGGCTCCAGGACTTCTCGATCTACCGGACGTACACGACCGGTGACGTCGAGCAGCAGATCGACGCGGCCCGTCGAGCGGACAGCGCCGGCTACATGCTCTGGAACGCGAACGGCGACTACACCCGCGGCGTGCTCGCGGGCCGCTAGCTCGCGCCCTCCTCCCTCCTCCACACGAATCCACAGGATTTCCTAATTCCTGTGGATAAATCTGTGTGAAACGAAAACCTCGCAATTTGCGTTGATCGGCGTTATTCGTCCTTGCAATCCTGTACGGAAAGGCCTAGTCTCTCAATTGCGCCGAGCACGGAGCGCGAGTAGGTCGAAGCTTCACCGGGCAGCCGTACGCGCAAGCGGAAGGCCGGCCGGGGGGGTGGACGAAACCGCTACCGGCTCGGCGAATCTCTGGTCCGGCTCGGGTCGTCCCCTCATCGAGTAGAGTCGGCCCGATGCACCTGCGAGGGCCTGCGCTCAGCCGGGAGACCAGTTCAGCGATCTGGGGGATCGGCCTCGGCTTCTTCGTCTTCATCTTCATGCTCGGCGTCGGTGTCAGCATGAGCGTGTCGGTGATCGTCTCGATCCTGTCGGCCCTGATCGTGTTCGGCCTCGTCCTCGTCTTCGGGGACGACACGCGTAGGGCCTGACGAAGAGCTCGGAGTCGACCTAGGGGCCTGTCCGGAAACCCCGGCACGACCGGAGGCGGCGCGTCAACGCGCCTGGCTGCGTCCTCGGGAACGGCGTTACGAACCACGTAGCGCCGTCCCCTGCGTCCTCGCCAGTCACGATGACGCGCGAGTCTCGGCCCCACCGGGGTTTCCGGACAGACCCCCTAGATCGCCGCGTCGATCGCACGGCGCGCGGGGCTTGGCGGGCCGCACAGCGTGCCGAGCAGCCGTCGCGCGAGATCCGATCCGAGCTCGGCCTCCAGACGCTCTCGGGCGCTTCTCCCTCGATTGCCCGTCAGACGCTCGAGCCGCGCGCAGTGATCCAGGAGCAGGAGGCTCCCACGCCCGGCCGGTTCCGATACGCCCTGCCCGATCGTCGCCATGGCGATGTCATCGTCGCCGGGGCACGGTCTGCTTCATCCCTGGCGCGAGTGGTCTTCATCCCTGGCGAGAGTGACAGCGCGGCAAGTCGGCCGCAAGGTCATGGCGGGAGCGGTCGTAGGGTCCCGCGTGCAGCTCGTCGACGAGACCGTCGACACCCCCGCCCCCGACGGGACTGAAGACGTGGTCGACGACCTCGACCTGAGGATCCGAGTAGTAGGGGACGTCAACGTGGTCACGGGACACGAGATTCACCGAGATCGCCTCGCACGAAGGGCAGGAGATCGCCACGACCATGTTCCCCCGCTCGGGCTCGAGGACGCGAAACGCTGAAGGAAACACCGGGCGCGGCTTCCTCTCGGCGACGCAGAAGAACGTCCAGGGCCATCGCCCGTGTGCGATGCGATGCGCGGCCTCGTCCACGAGCATCTCGCCGGCCGATTCGAACCGTCCCGTCATGATGTTGAAGAAGGCGGCTGCTGCCGCGCCGAGCGGCTTCCAGTCGAGGTCGTCGTGCGTCACGAGCCCCGGATGCTCCTCGCCGCACGGGCATGAGTAGCGCACGCCGAAAACCGCCGGGCGCCGCACCCCGGGGAGCGGCTCGACGGTACGGAACGCGGAGAACGGGACGGCGGTCTGCCGCCGCGACGGGCACGGAAGGGTGAAACTCGCCTTCAGGCTGTCGTACATCGTCACAGTGTGACCCACCGGGCGGCCGTCAGGTGTACTCGACTGCCGAGAAGACCTCTCGTCCCGCGAGCTGCGACCGTCCCCCGAGGAACGCGAGCTCGACGAGGAACGCCAGGCCGACCAACTCGCCACCCAGTCGTTCGACGAGCTCGACCTTGGCCCGGGCGGTTCCACCCGTCGCCAGCACGTCGTCGTGGACGAGCACGTGGGTGCCGGGCGCGACAGCGTCTTCGTGGAGCTCGAGCGAGTCTGTGCCGTACTCCAGCGCGTACTCGACGCTCACCGTTCGCCATGGGAGCTTTCCGGGCTTGCGTGCGGCGGCGAACCCGCATCCGAGTCTCACGGCGAGCGCACCGCCGAGGATGAAGCCGCGCGCCTCTGCCCCCAGCACGAGGTCGGGCCTGAGGGGCTCGGCAAACGTCGCCAGCCGCTCGACCGCCTCGC
>JBBQXH010000288.1:0-4157 GCA_038209835.1 Gaiellales bacterium
GAACGGCGCGCGCTACCAGGCTGCGCTACACCCCGAAGGCGGGAAGCGTACCGATTCCACACCTTCGACCGCCCTGGGGTGGGTCGGCGATAAGGTCTCCCTGTGGCACGCCGGGACGAGATCATCGCCTTCGCGAACGACTACCTCGATCTGGCGAGCTATCCGGACTACGGGCCGATGGGGCTCCAGGTCGTCGGCGCGGTCAACGTCAGCAAGATCGCCTGCGGTGTCTCCGCATCCCGTGAGCTCTTCGAGCGTGCGCGCTGCTCGGACGCACAGCTTGTCGTCGTCCACCACGGGCTGTTCTGGGATCGCGATCCCCGCATCGTTGACACGACGATGCGAGCGCGGCTCGGCGCGCTCTTCGACGGGGACATCACACTCGCCGCGTATCACCTCGCGCTCGACGCGCATGCCGAGGTCGGCAACAACGCGCTGCTCTGCCGGACCCTGGGCGTCGAGCCCGTTGAGCGGTTCGCGGACGTCGGGTTTGGTGGACCGCTGGCATCTCCCTGTGACATCACCGAGCTCGCTGACCGCGTCGAGCGTGAGCTCAGGCGGGCACCGCTCGTGTTCGACGAGGGCCCCGCCTCCATCCAACGCGTCGCCGTCTGCTCGGGCGGCGCCGCGAAGCTCCTATCGGACGCTGCCGCCGAGGGCTACGACTGCTACGTGACTGGCGAGCCCGCGGAACCGTCGCTCATGACAGCGCGCGAGGCCGCAGTCCACTTCGTCGCCGCCGGACACTACGCGACCGAGACACTCGGAGTTCAGGCGCTCAGCGCCTTGCTCGCGGAACGGTTCGCCCTCGAGTGGGAGTTCATCGACCTACCCAATCCGGTCTAGCAAGGACGAGCGGAAGCTCGTCCGCGCAGCGACGGCGAAGCCGGCCGCGAAGGCTCGCCGGCGCCCCAGGCGCCGGCACAGGCGCTGCAAGTGACCATTGCCTCACCGCTCCCGAACGCCTATTCTTACGCCAATGGTTCGGAACCCGGAACGGCGGCGTTGAGAACGTCGTCGCACGTCGTGGGAGAAGGAGCCCGCTGCTCGTTCGTGACAGCGGGCTTTGTCGTTTCATGGGGGAAAGGAGCATCGAATGGCCAATCACCTCACGCCCGAGGAGCTGTCGAAGGAGCTCGGCATCGACAGGGAGAGGGTGATCCAACTCTGCATCGAAGAGTCGATCCCGATCTATCACGGAAAGATCGACAAGACGTTATTCCAAGCACAGCTCGAGGCCGTCAGCGGCTCCCAAACCGCCGGGTAGCGCTAACGCGCAGCGGTCTTGCGTGCTGACGCCCGCTTCTTCGCGGGCTTCGCCGCTTCGATCGACTGCTTGAGCGCCTCGACGAGGTCGATCACGGGCGCCGCATCGGGCATCGGCTCGGGCTGCACGATCTCGCGGCCTTCGAGCTTCGCTTGCAGCATCGCCTTGAGCTCGGCGCGGTAGTCGTTCGCGTAGTCCGTGGGATCGAAGTCCCCGGCCAGGCTCTCGACGAGTTGGCGCGCCATCTCGAGCTCGGGCGCCTTGATCTCCGCCTCCTCGACAGCCTCGCGGATCTCGGCGTCGGAGCGGATGTCCTCCGGGTAGTAGAGCGTCTCGAGGACTAGCGCGCCGGCGAGCGATCGGACGAGGCAGAGGTTCTGCTTCCCCCACAAGACGAACGAGCCGATTGCCGCCATGTCGGTGTCCTGCAGCGCCTTCAGGAGCAGCGCATACGGACGCCGCCCGACCGGATCCGGCGCAGGCGCGAGGAAGTAGCCCCGATCGAAGTAGAGAGGGTCGACCTGCGCCAGCGGCACAAACCGGAGCAGCTCGATCTGGCGGGAGCGCTGCAGCTCGACGGCCTCCAGATCGGAGTCCTCGACCGTGACGTACTGGCCCTTGGCGAACTCCCAGCCCTTGACAAGCTCATCGCTCTCGACATCCCGCTCGTGGAACGGGCAGTACCGCTTCTGCTTGATTGGTGTCCCACACTCGCGGTGAAGCGTGCGGAACGAGACATCCTGGCGCTGCTGCGCCACCGCGAGTCCCACCGGGATCGTCACGAGGCCGAAGCTGAGAGATCCGTTCCAGATCGTGCGCATCGAAGTGCAAGCAGGGTAGCGAGCTGGAACACCTTCCGCGTCGGCCGCCGCTTCCCTTCTCAGCGTCGAGCGGTTAGCGTCGATCGCAGTGAGGACGATCTGCGATCTCTGGGCAACCGCAACCGCCGAAGACCGGCCTTACCCGGCGTTCCTCGTGGACGAGAACGACTCCTGGCATGAGATCGGCTGGGCGGAGGCTGCCCAGGCAGTCGACGAGCTTGCTGCAGGCTTCGTCGAGCTCGGTCTCGAGAATGGAGACCGAGTGGCGATACTGGCTGGCACTCGCGTCGAATGGACGCTCGTCGACTTCGCGCTGATCTCGATCGGCGCCGTCACAGTCCCGATCTATCCGACGAGCTCCGCCCTCGAGTGCGCCTACATCCTCGGAAACGCCGGAGCCCGGGCGATCGTCTGCGAGGACGCCGAGCAGTATGCAAAGCTCGCACCGCTCAGAGGTCAGCTCGACCTCGTCGACCGAATCGTGACGCTCGTCGGAGCACCCGGAAGCGCCGTGGGGCTCGACGAGGTACGCGAGCTCGGAAGGCGCCAGGGCGCAGAGGGCTCGAGCGCCGTAGCCGGTCGCCGGGCCGCCGTCTCTGAAGGCGACGTCCTGACCATCATCTACACCTCGGGCACGACCGGGCCGCCCAAGGGCTGCGTGATCAGCCACGGGAACTTCGCCTCCATGGTCGACATGGTCTCGCAGCTCCCGGACTTCCTCCGCGCCGGCGACCGCGTGCTCCTGTACCTCCCGCTCGCCCACAACTTCGCCAGGCTCGTGCAGTTCGCGGGGGCCGGGATCGGCTTCTCGATCGCCTACTGTGCTGACCTCGATCGGATCCCGCAGGCGTTGCTTGACGTCTCGCCGACCATTCTGCCGAGCGTCCCGCGGCTCTTCGAGAAGGTGATGGCCGGCGTCTCGGACTCGTTCGAGCAGGCGACCGGCGCGAAGGGTCGCCTCGGGTCCTGGGCGCTCGGGGTGGGCGAACGAGCAGGGCGACTCCGGCGCGAGGGAAAGCGTCCACCGAGGTCTCTGGCCCTTCAGGAACGGCTAGCCGACCGCCTCGTGTTCTCGAAGATCAAGGCACGGCTCGGCGGGCGGCTCCGCTTCGCCGTCTCGGGCGGCGCACCCCTCGCCGTGGAGGTCGCGGAGTTCTTTCACTCGTTCGGAGTGCTGATCCTCGAGGGATACGGGCTGACCGAGTGCACAGCCGCCTCCCACGCCAACCGACCAGGGAACTTCCGCTTCGGAACCGTTGGACTCCCGATCCCCGGACTCGAGGCCCGTATAGCCGACGACGGCGAAGTCCTGCTTCGCGGACCAACGGTCTTCGCCGGCTATCACGGAGACGAGAAGGCGACGCGCGAGGCGTTTCTCGAGGACGGCTGGCTTCGCACGGGCGACATCGGCTCGATCGATGCGGACGGCTTCCTGACCATCACGGACCGAAAGAAGGATGTGATCATCACGGCGGGCGGCAAGAACGTGTCGCCGCAGAACATCGAACAGGCGCTGCGCTCATCCCGATACGTGGCGGAGGCCCTGGTGATCGGCAATCGCCGGCCGTATATCACTGCGCTCCTCGCGCTTGATCGGGTCGAGGCCTCGAAGGTCGCTGCGGCGGGCGATGAGACCGACACGCTCGTCGCGGGGATCGTCGCGGACGTCAACCGCAACCTCGCACGGCCGGAGCAGATCAAGCGCTTCACGATCGTTCCACGCGATTTCCTCGCCGAGGAGGGAGAAGTGACCCCGACGATGAAGCTCCGCCGGCACATCTGCGAGGAGCACTTCGCCAGGGAGATCGACGCGATGTACGCGAAGGAGCGCTTAGAGGCTTGATGTGGAATGACCGCACGTCTGGATGAGGGCCTGCACACGGCGGATCGCGGCCGCCTCAACCCCACTCCTTGGTGCACGCGGCTCTCGTGGACGAACTCGCCCCCGCCGATGTAGATTCCTACGTGCCCGAGCCCGTTGAAGAAGACGAGGTCGCCCGGCTCGAGAGCATCCCGTGAGACGGCGACGCCGTAGTTGTACTGCGCACCCGTGTAGTGGGGCAGCGATA
>JBBQXH010000289.1:0-4151 GCA_038209835.1 Gaiellales bacterium
ACGTGAAACGGCGTGAACCGAAGCTTCTGCCCCGCTTCGACCGTCACACCCTCGCCGAGCATCACCATCCCGTGCTCCTCGGTGATCCGCATCACCGCTGCATCGATGTCGACGGCATTCGCAATCGCGTCCGGCGGGCCGCCGACCGCCGTCTTGTTCCCGACGACCGCCCGGTCGCCGCTGAACGTCTTCGAGCCTCCGTCGACCGTCGCCCAACCCGGATTCCGTGTCGAGATCACGGTCGCGAGCACGGCAACGGCCACATCCTCCGGCGCGGCCGAGCCGAAGGCGACCTGCATCGCGTCGTTGAAGACGTAGGTGCCCGCCCGAACCTCGGTCACGCCCGGAACCTCGGCGACGCCCCGGCCGCTGATCGTTCCGCCTGCCGTGATCTCCGCCACGTCGATGCCGTCGGCCCGAAGCTTCTCTGCGATGTCGACGATCAGCTGCCCCTCCTCGTTACCGGCCTCCTCGTTGGTCATCGCCGCGAGGCGTTCGCTGAACTTCCCGCGATGAGTGGTGAGGCCGTCGAACTCCACGCCTGGAAGCGATTCGATCAGGACGACGAACGCTTTGATTCCCTCGTAGTCCGAGGGGTCGAAGCCGCATCGGTGGAGACCCGTGTCGATCTCGACCTGGAGGCGCAGGATGACGTCCTCGGCGAGTGCCGCTGCGCTGAGTCCCCTGGCCTCTGCCTCGCTGTCGACGTTGACCGTCACCTTCGCGTCGTGAGCCATTCGTGCCATCCGGCTCCACTTGTCTCCGCCGACCGATGGGTAGGCGAGCACGATGTTGCGGCAGCCGGCGTCCGCAAAGACCTCGGCCTCGGTCGGCTTGGCAGCCGCGATACCGCAGGCACCGAGTGCCTCCTGCCTGAGCGCGATCTCGGGAACCTTGTGCGTCTTGATGTGCGGGCGGAACCTCTTGCCGTTCGCCGTCGCGATCTCCTGCCAGCGCGCGAGGTTCCGCTCCATCCGGTCGAGATCGATGATCAAGGACGGCGTGGGCACGTCCTCGAGCCGTTGACCCGGTTCGACCCCCGTACGACTTCCCATCTCAACCTGAGTCATGGCCATGTCCTTTCACGGAGTCGTCACCCGCTGTCCCTCGCCGGGACGCAAAAGTGTATGCAGGTTGCTTTTCCGATGTCAATGGAATGGATCCCGTCTTTCGCATTCAGCCGAAGAGCTGTAGGCCGTCCACACCGACGTCGTAGGTCTCCATCTGGCCGAGCTGATCCTCGACGACGTAGATCCGACGCTCGCCGGGCGCGCCGAAGGCAACGTTCGTCGGCGCCTTGCCTTCGAGCTGGATGCGCTGCGAGACCGTCCCGTCGGGATCGAAGACCGTCACGTCGCCCTGCCCGAAGACCGTCACCCAGAGGCGGCCGTCCGCGCTGAACGCCATCCCGTCCGGACCTCGCAGTCCGGCCTCCGTGAGATCAGGATCGAGCACGTTGCCGAAAAACTCGCGCTCGCCGTCGACCCGACCGTCGCGAAGGCGGTAGCGGTACACGTTCCCGGTCAGGGTCTCGTTCACGTAGAGCAAGCCGTCGGACCCGAACGCGATGCCGTTCGTGAACTGATAGCCCTCGTCGAGGAGCCACGCCTCCCCCGTGCGCGGGTCGAAGCGGAAGACCGTGCCTCGGTACTCGAACGATGCGTAGTCGGGGCTCGGTACGCCATCCACCAGGAACTCCCCGACCAGAACGCCGGAGTCGGTGACGTACAGCGCGCCGTCCGGGCCGAAGCAGAGGTCGTTCGGCCAGAGCAAGGGTCGCCCTTCGACCTCCGTCAGAACCGTCTCCATCTCGCCAGACAGCTGAAGCCGGATCAGCCGTGGCTCTAGTGACTCCGCGACCCAGAGCACGCCGTCTCTGTCAATGGCGAGCCCGTTCGGGCGCCCGGTCTGGGCGATCGGCGTGCGCTCCCGACCGTCGGCCGAGACGCGCGTAACAGTGCCGCGCGCCACGTCGAGCTCCGTCACCGCCCAGGAGCCGTCGGGCAGGAGCACCGGGCCCTCCGGAAGCGCCAGGTCTGTCGTGAAGATCACGTTCTCTCTCCCTTCCGTCGCTTCTTAACCTGGGGTCAGGTCTTGCATTCGAGCTTTCCATCGCTGACCGAAGGATTGTTGGAATGCAAGACCTGACCCCGAGGTGGAGACCCGGAGAACCGGGCGATCGAGAACGGCTCGAGGCCCTGGGGGCGGAGACCGCTGACGATCATCTCGGCGAGGAGCTCCCCGGCGGGGCCCGAGAGCGTCATGCCGAGCATCGAGTAGCCGGTAGCGAGGTAGACGTTCCGATACGGCGCTGCCCGGTCGATCACCGGGAGCCCGTCGGGCGCGATCGGGCGCATGCCCACCCATTCGTCCGTACGTGCGTCGCCGTCGAATGGCTGCAGCATCGAGCGGGCACCCCGAACCATCGCGTCAATCCTCCGTCGATCGATACGGAGATTGACGCCGCTGAACTCCATCGTGCCGGCGATCCGCAACTCCGCTTCCATCGGGCTGCAGCCGAGATGCGGCTCTGCGAGGAGAAGCGCGTGGCGTGGCATCACCGACGGAGCGACCGAGAAGCTGTACCCCTTCCCCGCTTCGACCGGCAGGCGCATTCCAAGCATCCGGGTGAGCCGCGGCGTCCAGGCGCCGGCTGCGAGGACGACGGCGTCCGCCTCATGACGGCCGACTACGGTCCGAACCGCCGTCACCGCAGGGCCGACGCGCTCGAAGTCGACGACCTCGGCTCCCTCCTCGATCTCGACCCCATCACCTCGGAGAGCGTAGGCGAGGCCTCGGGTCAGCGACTCCGGCCTGACGTGCCAGTGCTCGCCGATGACGATTCCGGCCGACACGGATCGAGACAGGCCGGGCTCGAGGTCACGTACGGCGTCGCCGTCGAGCACCTCCCGGGGAATGTCGTAGCCGAGCTCGCGCATCGGCTCGAGATTCCGCAGAAACGCCCGAACCGTCCCGCCCTCCCGGCCCGCGAAGACAAGCCCGAGCCGGTGCACCTCGAAGTCAACCCCATCAGCCTCGAGCTCCTCGAGCATGGCGAACGTCCGCGCACCGAGACCGGCGAGCGCCTGCAGGCCGCTGCGATGGTCACGCTCGTTGCACCGCCTGGCGAAGCGTGCGAGCCACCCGGCCATCCGTGGAAGCTGCGCGGGAGCGAAGTAGAGCGCGGAGTCCGGGTCGAGGAGCGATCGGATCCCGTGTGCAGCAAGCCCCGGCTCGGGCAGCGGGCCCGCCTGGGCCGGACAGATCCAGCCGGCGTTGCCGAGCGACGCACCGGTCCCGATCCGATTGCCCTCGAGGACGGTGACCGTGGCGCCTGATCGCTTCAACGAGTACGCGCACGAGAGCCCTGCGATACCGCCACCCACAACGACCACGTGGAGGCTCAAGCGCGCACGTCCCCTGCGTCAACGCGTTGCTGCGTAATCAGGCGGAGAGCCATGCGCACCGGAGCCGGATCGTGCTCGGGGGTTACGGACGCGATCACCGTGAGTGCCGTTCGCGCAAGGTGCCGCGTGAGGCGATCGCTCGCGAGCGTCGCGTTGCCAGACTTGCACGCCTGAAAGATCCCCAGATGATCCTCCGCTGCAGAAGACCACGCGCCCGGTTCGGCCAGGTACACGCGCCGGTAACGGAGGCCGTGATCGGACAGCTCGGCCGCCATACGCTGGAGGCGCGCACCGGCATGCGTCCGCAGGAGCTCGTGGTAGCGCTGGTGGGGACGCTCCCAGAGTGCAGCATCACGCTTCGCTGCCAGGGCGTCCATCTCGTCGAGACACGCTTGCATGGCGACGAAGTCCCGCTCGGTGTAGAGCGGCACGGAAAGCTGGATGGCGAGCGCTTCGACGACGAGCCTCGTCGCATAGAGCTGCTCGAGGTCAGCGAGGCTGAGCGCCGCTACACGGACGCGGCGGTTCGGCTCGGAGTCGATGAGCCCCTCGCGCTGCAGCATTCGCAACGCCTCGCGCAACGGTGTGCGACTGACCCCGAGACGCTTTGCCAGCTGCACCTGGGAGATCGGCACGTCCGGGTCGAACTCGCCCATCAGGATCGACTCCCGCAGGCGGTCGTGAACGGTCTCGGTGCGGAGATCGTCGGAGCCTTCGAGGCGCGCTGCTTGATCGAGGTTCTCC
>JBBQXH010000290.1:0-4142 GCA_038209835.1 Gaiellales bacterium
GATGCTCGCCGGCTCGCAGGGCGCCGCCGAGGCGGCGGCGGGCGGCGGCGGAGATGTGGGGAAGCTTGCCGCGGAGGGTGAGCCCGCGTAGAGCTTGCAGGCGCTACTCGGCGGGCGCCGGGCTCGGCTCGAGTACAGCACCCTCGTCCTCGGCGAGTACGGGCCAGCCGTCGCGTTTGACGATGCGCGCGAAGAACGGCGGCAGGGTGAGGAGGATGAAGCCGCCGATCACGATCGCGTAGTACGTGATCTTCTGACCGGTGTCCCAGGTGTCCCAGTCGCCCGGCGGGAAGAACCCGGCGACGAACGCGAACGCACAGCCGAAGATCCCTGCGCCGCAGATCAGCCACGCACCGGGCTTTCCACCGGGGAGCCGGTACGAGCGGTCGACCTCGGGCTGCGAGTACCGGAGACGAATGAGCGCTGAGAACATGAGGACGTACATGACGATGATCACCTGTGCCGTCATCGCCGTCAGGATCCCGTAGGACGTGTTCGCGTTCGGGAGGAACAGGAAGAGCAGGCTGAAGAGCGTGCCGCCGATCGCCTGCACGATCAGGCCGGTCGTCGGGATCTGATTCCTGCTCAGGCGCCCCATCGCCGGCGGCAGGTAGCCGCGGCGCGCGACCGCGGCGATGCCCTTGGCCGGTCCGATGATCCAGGGCGATAGGTGAGCGACGCCTCCGAGGACGATGATGATCGCCACGGGCTTCACGAGCCAGCCGACCCCGATCGCGTCGAGCATGTCCTTGAACGCCTGCATCGTTCCGGAGAGGAGCGAGATCTGCTTCTCGGGGACGACGAGCGCCACCGCGAGCGACCCGAGAAGCGAGAACGTCACTATGATGACCGCGCCGAGCAGCATCGCCCGCGGGTAGTCGCGCCGCGGGTTCCGTGTCTCGCGCGCGTGGTAGCCGGCCATCTCGACGCCGGCGAACGTGAGCAGGATCCCGCCGAGCAGGATCAGTTGCTGTCCGGAGAAGTCAGGGAGAGGCTTGTCCGCGGAGAAAGGGATCGCCGAGGACCCGCCCTTTGCAAAGCAGGCGAACGCGAGCCCGATGATCAGCACCATCGGGAGAATCGCCCCCACGATCGTCCCGATCGCGACGAGCCTCGTCGACTGCTCGATGCGCAGGAAGTTGAGGGGCTGCCGCTTCCCCTCGAGGCAGATGCGATCTGGGAGGGCATCTGGTACGCGGAGGCGCACCACTCCACGGCGATCGAAGGCAACACGCTCGTCCTCAAGGAGGTCGAGCGGCTCCTCAGCGAGGGAAAGGCGATCGGAAACAAGGAGCTCGCCGAGTACCTCGAGGTCGAGGGGTACGCGAAAGCTGCGCAATGGGTCTACGCCCAGGCCGTTCAGACTTCGAACTGGTCGGCCGGCGAGCTCATCAGCCTGACCGAGCTTCGGCAGATTCACAGACTCGTCGTCGAGCCGGCCTGGCTCCACTCACCTCCCGATGGCCTTCAGCCAGGCGAGGACCCGGGTTCGTTTCGCAAACACGACATCCGCCCCTTCGCCGGCGGGATGACGCCACCACCGGTCACTCAGGTGCTATTGCTCTTAACCGATTGGCTCCGCGACGCCAACCGAGGGCCCGTCGAGAACCAGCATCCGATGGTCTTCATCGCGAAGCTTCACTCGCGTATCGAGCAGATCCATCCGTTCCGCGATGGGAATGGGAGGTCCGGGCGGTTGGCGACGAACCTCTTGCTCGTTCGACACGGCTATCCCCCCGCTGTCATCTACAAGCGAGACCGAACGCGCTACCTGAATGCGCTCACACAAGCGGATCGAGGCGACGCAGGCCCACTCGCCGAGGTCATCGCCCGGGCAGTGACAGACAGCATCTATCGCTTCCAGCTTCCGGGGCTCGCCGGCCCGCAGCGGCTCGTCCCGATTCGCTCGCTCGCGGACGCTGTTCTCTCGGGAAACGCGCTCGCGGTCGCGGCCAAACGCGGCCGACTGCGTGCAGTTCGGCGGACGGATCAGTGGTACTCGACGAGGCAGTGGGTGGAGGAGTACAAGGACAGCCGTTATCGGCGTGGTCGGTCAGACGATTCGTGACTTTGACCTAGGTCTGCCGCTCGAGCAGCCGGCGGGCGATGATGAGTTGCTGGATCTCGTTCGAGCCCTCGCCGATGAGGAGGAGGGGGGCGTCGCGGTAGTAGCGCTCTGGGCGGTACTCGAGCGAGTAGCCGTAGCCGCCGTGGATGCGCATGCAGTCGAGGGCGTTGTCCTGGGCGGCTTCGGTCGCGTAGTACTTCGCCATGCCTGCCTCGAGGTCGGCGCGTTCGCCTGACGCCTTCTTCTGGGCTGCCTGGAGGACGAGGAGGCGGGCTGCTTCCGCCCGTGTCGCCATCTTCGCGAGCATGAGCTGCACGGCCTGGTGGTGGCCGATCGGCTTGCCGAACGCCTCGCGCTCCTGCGCATAGCGGATCGCGTCGTCGAGGCCCGCTCTGGCGAGGCCGGCGCCCCGAGCGGCGACGTTGACCCGGCCCACCTCGATGCCGCTCATGAAGTACTTGAAGCCCTGGCCGATGCCGGCCTCGCCTCCGAGGACGCTCGTCGCGGGTGTGCGGTACCCGTCGAAGACGAGCTCGGTCGACTCGACGCCCTTGTAGCCGAGCTTCTTCGGGCCGGGCATCGGGATCGTCAGGCCGGGGAGATCCGACACCTCGGGCTCCTTCTCGAGAACGAAGCCGGTCATCCCCGTGTGCCGAGGGTCCGCAGCGGGATCGGTCTTCGCGAGGAGCATGATCATCCCGGAGCGCCAGCCGTTCGTGACCCACATCTTCTGGCCGGAGATGACGAACTCGTCGCCGTCGCGTTCGGCGACCGTCCGGATCGACTGGACGTCGGAGCCCGCATGTGGCTCGGTCATCGAGAACGACGAGCGGATCTCGCCGGATGCGAGCCGCGGCAGGAACCGCGTCTTCTGCTCATCGGTTCCGTGCATCCGGATCATGTAGCCGGCGATGAAGCTGCCGTTGACGATCCCCGACAGCGTCACCCAGCCTCGCGAGAGCTCCATCACGATCAGCGCGTAGGTGTCGAGCGGCAGCCCGAGGCCGCCGTACTCCTCGGGGATCGTCACCCCGAAGAGGCCCATCTCGCGCATCTGCTCGACGAGCGCCTCGGGGAACTCGTCGGCGTGCTCGAGGTCCGAGGCGACCGGAATGACCTCCCGGTCGACGAACTCGCCGACCGCGGAGATGATCTCCTGCTGTTCTTCCGTCAGCCCCCCGAACGCCATCAGGCGGCGACCTCGGCCGCGACGACGGGGGCGAGAGCCGTCGCGACGTCGTCCTGCTCCTCGATCGAGAGAACAGCCTCCTCGAGCGCCTCGAGAGAGGAGTCGGAGAGCGCGAGCGATGCGTTCCCGCGGTACTTCGCGCGGATCTCGTCGGCCGAGAGCGGATTCTCCGGGCCACCCTTCTGGTAGGGGTAGTCGACCGCGAGCGTCACGCCGCTCGCGAGCGTCACGCGGACGCCGCCAGGGAACGCCTGCGGGTACGTCGGGTAGTCAGGTGTCTCGTAGCGCACCTTGCGGGCGACCGCCAGAACCGCCGGATCGCTGATCGCCGCTTCGGAGTAGTCGGAGACGCCGACCCTGCCGCGCACGAGCATCGCCGCCGTCGAGTACTGGAGCGAGAACTTGCCCTCGTAGTCGGAGCGCGGCTCGACCTTCATCTCGGCCGGCTCGAGGACGAGCGAGACACCCGCAGCCGGGACCGTCACGACGACGTCGTCGATCTCGTCGGCCGAGAAGGTGCGGCCGGCCGCCGCTTCGGATGTCGCCCCGAGCGATCCGTGCATGAAGTGGCAGGCCGGATACGGCTTGTACGCGATGCGTGGCGTCTCCCAGCGCGACCCGAGATCGACGAGTTGCGCCTTGATGTCGATCTCGCCTTTCTCGGCGGAGAGGAAGGCGTGGTAGAGGCCGAACTTGCCCTCGATGATGGAGGGCGGACCCTCGGCGCCGTAGGCGGCGAGCCGCGCTGCGATCAGCGCGCCGTGCGCTGCCCAGGCGGGGTGCAGCGGCTTCGTCGCGGTCCCGTCCTCGAGGTAGGCGAAGACGCCCGAGGCCATCGAGCCGACGAGGCCGAATGCGCTCGCCGCCGTCGTGGCATCGAGCCCG
>JBBQXH010000291.1:0-4141 GCA_038209835.1 Gaiellales bacterium
CGAGCCGCGTCCTCTCCCTTTTCGATGCGCCACCGAAGATCGCCGATTCGCGAGACCGACCGCACCGACGCGCGCATCGATGCCCCGGCTGCCGGCATCAGACCGGGAGTGACGGTCTTCCGCTGTCTCCTCGCAGCTGTCGCGTTGGTTCTCTTCGCGGCTGCATGCGGAGGAGCCGGATCGCTCGGGTCTTCTCCGCCCCAGGGCACGGAAAGCGGGCCGACGACGTCGGCGGACCCGGGATCAGCTGACCTTGGCGACGGGGACGACGATCTCGGGGTATCGACCGCAGGCTGGAGCACGGACTTCTCACGGCACAACGTTCCGCTGAGCGAGTTCGCCTCCGGAGGACCCGCCAAGGATGGGATTCCGGCAATCGATGAGCCGGCCTTCGACACGGTCACCGCGGCCGACAAGTGGCTCGAGGATCGCGAGCCTGTCATCGAGCTCGAGATCGAAGGAGACGTACGCGCCTATCCGCTTCAGGTGCTGATCTGGCACGAGATCGCAAACGACACTGTCGGAGGCGTGCCGGTCACAGTCACCTTCTGCCCCCTCTGCAACACGGCGCTCGTGTTCGACCGCCGCCTCGACGGTCAAGTGCTCGACTTCGGAACGACCGGCAACTTGCGTAACTCCGATCTTGTCATGTACGACCGTCAGACCGAGAGTTGGTGGCAGCAGTTCTCCGGTGAGGCCGTCGTCGGCGAGCTCGTCGGAGGCCGACTGCGTCACCTCCCAGCGAGGATCGTCGCCTGGGAGGACTTCGCCCGTCGCCATCCCGACGGGCAGGTGCTGTCGCGCGAGACGGGGCAGGACCGTCCCTACGGACAGAATCCGTACACCGGATACGACAGCATCGATTCGCCGCCGTTCTTCGACACGGCAAACAGCGACGACGATCGGCTCGCACCCAAGGAGCGGGTCGTCTACCTCGAGCGAGGTGGCGACGCGGTGGCGATCGCGTTCACTCATCTCCAGAAGATGCGAGAGATCACCGTCGAGGTCGGCGGCGAGCGCCTGCGGGTCGTGTGGAGGCCGGGCGTGCGCTCCGCGCTCGACGAAGACTCGATCGCAACGAGCCGCGAGGTGGGATCCGCCGAAGTCCGCACGCGCAACGGCGAGCTCACGGCGTTCGACACGCCGTTCTGGTTCGCGGTCGCCGCCTTCCGCCCCGACGTACGCGTGGTCGGCTGAGTCGCGGACGGCATGGGTTCGGGAATTCCGGAGCGGCAAAGGAGAGCCTGTCATGGGACCGGCTCGGCATCATCTAGCCCTGGCGGACGAGCGCGGCGAGATCGCCGCTCTCGAACAGCCCTCGCCATGACTCGGCGCCCTCGCTCGGCGCCAGTAAGCCGCGGATCACCACCGCCCGCTGCCCCACGACGTCCACCGAGGTGTGCTCGACCAGCATCCCGAACGTTCCTCCTTCTGCGAGCGGCGCCGCGGCGAGGCCCTGTCTGAAGATCGCCGCGTCCACGGCGGCCTGCGACGCGTCTGCGTACACGAGCACGATCGTGAGCGAGCGGTCTCGAGGACCACGGTCGTCGAGGCCGGCGGCGACGAGCACCGCTGGGTTGGCGGCGAGGTAGCGGACAGGAACGCCGGATGGTGGTCGTATCAGCCTGGGCGACAGCACAATCGCCGACGTCACGTTCCCGAGCGCGTTTGCAGCAAGGGCGAGGTCCGTGCTCGGAGTGCGGCCCGCCCGCAGCGCGGCCTGGGCAAGCGCCGTCGTCGAGGCCGCGACGAGCCGATCCGCGCTCACGGCCACCCGATCGACCGAGCTCAGCGCCAGCCGACCAGCCGGCGTCCGAGCATCGACCGAGCCGTCACGGCCCCGCCGCAGGAGTTCGCCGGTGTTCGCGTATCCGCGCGCGCGCAGCGCGGCCTCGATCCGTTTCGGTCGGAACCTACCGAGGGCGATGGTCAGCTCCCGCGGGTGGAAACCGCTCGCCACGAAGCGGTCGATGGCTCCCAGCCCGAAGCCGTAGGCCCTGGGCCAGAGCGGGCCGCTCGAACCGACGAGCGCATCGGGAAGCCACAGGCCGGCGAGCGCACGCCGGAACGCGCGGCTGTCGCCGTAGGCGCTGCGCAACCGCTCTGCATCCGCGAACAGAATCTGCTCACCAAGGCTGCCGTTCGCCGGGAGGAGCCGCAGCGCCTGCGCGAATTGCGACCCTGCCCCGGAGATCGCAGCGGGCTCCTGGCCGCCACCGCAGCTCGTCGTGACGAGCAGAACGAGCAGCATGAGGATGAGCGCCGGTCTCCGGCCCATACGGCAATCATGCAGTACACGCCGATCCCGGCACTGGCTCGCCCGCGGCTTGTACTCCTCGATCACCGATCCTTCACGGTCGACGCGAATGAGGGTCGAGCTCAATCCGCCTGAGCACGGCCTCGACGGTCTCAGGGGACGCCGGTCGCTGCTGCCGACCGAGCGAGCGGAGGACGGCGAGCGTCACGCGAAGGGACTCGTAGACCGCGCGGCAGCGGTCGCAGCACACGAGGTGGCTCCTGACACGAAACCGTTGCAGCGGACGCAGGTCGCCGTCCGCATAGGCCGACATCCGCGCTGCCGTCTCGTGACAGGAAAGCATCAACATCCATCCCGTCATCGTCTTCTGCTCAGATGCGTCCTGCGTACGGTTCGATGCTAGCGTCACGACGGGATGTCCGAGCAGCCCGACTCGTTGCTTCTCAAGGGCGCTCGGATGGGCGACCTGGATGCCTTCGCCGAGCTGGTGCGCCGGTACGAACGACGGATCCGGAGCATGCTCGCTCACATGCTCGATGACGAGCGCGACGTCGAGGAGGCCACCCAAGACACGTTTGTGCAGGCATGGCGCAACGTCGGGCGTTTCCGTGGCGACTCGGCCACCTTCACGTGGCTGTACCGAATCGCGGCGAACGAAGCGTTGCAGCGTCTTCGTCGAAAGAGGCTCGATACCAGTCCCCTGGAGGATGTTCCCGAGCTCGATCTGGAGGGGCCCGGCCGATCTCCGGTCTGGCTGGGCCCCGAGGCGGAGGCGGAGAACCGCGACCTGTCTGCGTTCCTCTCCGAGAGAGTCCGCTCTCTGCCCTGGGAGTTTCGGGCGCCGCTCATCCTGCGGGATGTCGAGGGCCTGTCGAATCAGGAGGTGGCCGACATCCTCGGTCTGTCACTCCCGGCGGTGAAGAGTCGGATTCATCGTGCGCGCATGAAGCTGAGGGGGGAGATCGTCGCCTGGCGCCGCGATCAGCGCCCCCCCGGGAGACCGCGGCTGATGCAGCCGGCCGAGTTCTGCAGGGGTCTCTAGACAGGCCCTTCGAGGCGCTCTACTTTGCGCGACGAACGAGGAACCCGAGCCGTCTCGCGCGTTCGAAGCTCGCGGCACCGGCAAGCAGATTCACCTGCCACGACAGCGTCGGGTAGACATGCACCAGGCTCGCGAGCTCGACGAGCTTCAGCTTCCGCGAGACCGCCAGAGCGAGCTCGTGGATCAGCTCACCTGCGGCGGGTGCGAGAACGTGCCCGCCGACAAGTCTGCCGCTTGCCGTGACGAGGACGATCGCGCCCTCGGTCGTTCCGTCGGTTCGCGCCCGGTCGGAGTCGTTGAGTGAGGCGCGATGCAGGCGCACGTCGTCCGTCCGGAAGCGCTCGTATGCCTCTGCTGCCGTGAGGCCGACGTGGGCGAGCTCAGGGTCGGTGAACGTGCACCAGGGGACGAGGCTTGCTGCCGTCCTCGAGCCGGGGAAGAACATGTTGCGGACGGCGATCGATGCGTCGTGCGCCGCCGAGTGAGTGAACAGAAAGCGGCCGGCGACGTCACCTGCCGCGTAGACCGTCTTTGCGGTCGTTCGTAGGCGGTCGTTCACGATCACACCACGCGGCCCGGTTGCGATCCCCGCCTGTTGCGTGCCGAGGCCCTCGAGGTTGGGGGTACGGCCCGCTGCCACCACGATCTGTTCGGCCTCCCAGCACGCGCAGTTCCTGGCGCGAACGATCTTGCGGTCTCCGACGACGGAGACCTGCTCGGCCTCCGCGCCGAGGACGACCTCGACTCCCTCGGCAAGCAGGACGTCGGTAAGGGCCGCGACGAGCTCTGGCTCGTCGCGCACGAGCAGCCTGGGTAGCGCCTCGAGGAGAGTCACCTCGACC
>JBBQXH010000292.1:0-4134 GCA_038209835.1 Gaiellales bacterium
CTCGGGCTCAGAGTCGGATCCGCCGGCACGCATCCCTTCAGCTTGTTCGAGCGTCAGAGGATCACGCGGCGCGACCGCTACAACGCGCTGATCGACCAGCTCCAGTACATCGCCCGCCGCGAGCTGATCTTCGGCCTGCACGTCCACGTTGCCGTCGACGACGCCGACAAGGCGATCCGGATCATGGGAGCACTCGTCATGCACCTTGCGGAGCTGGTCGCACTCTCCGCGAGCTCGCCGTTCTGGCGGGGTCTCCCGACCGGCCTCGCCTCGAGTCGCCAGAGCATCTTCGCCGCGTTTCCCCGCTCGGGCCCGCCCCCCGGCTTCACGAACTATGAGGACTTCGCGACCGCCGTGACTCGGCTCGAGGAGACCGGCTGCATCGCCGAGTACACGCACATCTGGTGGGATGTCCGACCCCATCCGCGGTTCGGGACGCTCGAGATCCGCGTGATGGACGCCGTCAGCCGCGTCGACGACGCGCTCGCGATCGCTGCCTACCTCCAGGCGCTCGTCAAGCGCTATTCGGAGCTCCACGACGCGGGTGGCCCGATGCCGGCGCACCACCGCCTGCTGACGAGCGAGAACAAGTGGCTCGCGACGCGCTACGGCCTCGAAGCTCCGTTGATCGACCTCGAGAGCGGAAGCCGGATCCGGGTCTCCGCCTCGCAACTCGTCCGCCGAACGCTGCACGAGATCGAGCCGCACGCGCGAGAGCTCGGATCGGACCGCGAGCTGGAGGGGATTCAGCGGATCCTGCTCGACGGCAATGGCGCCGAGGATCAGGTTCGGGTCTTCGAGGAGACGCGCGACGTCGCCGAGGTCAGCCGGACGCTCGCCGCCCTCACGGAGGCCCCGGCTATGGCTGCCGCGTGATTGCAGCCGGCCAGCCAATGCCTACCGCTCGAGTCTGGATCGAGCCGGACGACGAGGGAGATGGCCTGCTGCTCGACTCGCTGGCAGAGGACGGCCCGTACCTGCTGCTCGTCTACCTGTACGACTGGACAGGCACCTGAACTGACGAGTTCTCCCTCCTGCGTGACAGGAAGGCGGAGTTCGACGAGCTTGGCGTCCGGGTGTTCGGCATGTCCCGGGACACGATCTACAGTCACAAGTCCTGGCGCGAGGTGGTGGACATCAACGTGCCCTTGCTGTCGGACTGGAACGGAGACGCTCTCCGGGCACTCGGCGTCGCCGGGAGCTACCGCGGAATGCTCGACACGCCGCAGAGAAGCGCCTTCCTGGTGGACGCAGACGGCATGATCCGCGGATCATGGTCGTACGAGGTGACGCAGGTGCCGGACTTCGACGCGTTGCTCGAAGCCGCCCGGGCGCTCTAGCCGCCCGGGTCGCAAGGAGCCGCGGGCTCCTCCTTACGCTCGCCTATGCGGCGGCCGCCGCAGTGGCGACGGCGCCTGCGATCGGGCGCCTGACGTCCGCCTTCATCTCGACGGGCTCCCACGGGTACGGCGAGGTGGCGGCGGGCGACCATCTCCAGTCGGTCTACCGCTTCTGGCTCGTCGGACACCAGCTCGGGCGGGGAGCCGCGCCGTGGCGCGACCCGTACAGCTTCCAGCCGCTTGCCGAACCGCAGACGATTCTCGCCGGCTGGCCGTTCGGTATCCCGTTTTGGCCGCTCGATGCGCTCTTCGGGCCGGTCGTGGCCTGGAACCTCCTCCTCCTCGCCGGCATCGTCCTCTCCGGGCTTGCGACCTCCGGCTGGCTGCGCACGCTGGCCCTGGGCCCTTGGGCAGCGGCCCTCGGCGGCCTCGTCTTCGCGATCGCCCCGTACCGGCTGGCGCAGAGCTCGGGTCACATCCTCGGCTGGCTGGCGCTCTTCATCCCCGTCGCGCTGTGGGCGTTCGAGCGCTCCCGGGTCGGTCGGTCGCCTGTCAGTGCATGCGGCTGGGGGGCGCTATCCGCCTCGGCGATCGTGACGGTCCCCCTCTCCGGCCAGGTGCACCTCGCGCTCGGCGTGGTTCCGTTCGTCCTCGTGTACGCCGCGATTCGCTACCGGGCACTCGCGTTTGCGTGGGTGCTCGTGGGCGTAGGCATCGCCACGGCGATCGGGCTCCTGATCAAGGACGACCTCATTGCCGATTCTGCCGCTTCGAGCGGACGAACGCTCGACCAGGTCGAGATGTTCCAGGCGGGCTGGCTCGACATCGTCGATCGCTTCGGCGACCCTGCGAAGGAGCAGTTCGTCTACGTCGGCTGGCTGATGCTCGCCCTCGGGATCGCAGGCCTCGTGATCCTCGCGCGCCGGAAGCCCTGGCTCGCAGCACTCCTCGGGATCGCAGTGCTCGTGCCGATTCTGCTGGCCCTCGGCACCCACCTCCCCACGTACGCGCCCCTCTGGCGGCACATTCCCCCGCTTCGCTACCCGAGAGTGCCCGCACGGCTCATCCCGATCGCCGACCTGGCCCTGGCGGCCCTCGTCGCCTTCGCGGCGGCGTGGATCGTCCAGCGCTTCCGGCCCTCTCGGCGCTCGATCGTCGCCGCGCTCCTCACGCTTCTCGTCGTGGGAGACCTCCTCGTCCTCCCCTTCAGGGCGACCGCAGCCGACCCCGGAAACGCCGCCTACGCGAGCCTCACCCGCGCTGGCCCGGGACGCGTGCTCGCGCTCCCGCTGTTCGAGCCGGGCATTCACTTCGGCAGCATCTACCAGTACTACACCCAGCAAGCGCCGCGCCAGACCCCGGCCGGGTACTCGACGCTCGCACCCGAGCTTCCCTACTCGTTCTTCTGGAGCCTGAACCGGGTGAACTGCGGCGCCTGGCTGAGCGGCGACCTCGCGCGCCTCCGCGGACTCGGGATCCGCGACCTCGTCTACCACGCCGGAGCCTACGCTCAGGCGGCAAGACCCGGCGCGTGGTTTGCCTGGCGCGCCTTGCAGGGACTAGGGCTGCGCGCGACGGCCGGCCGGGGAGCCGTCTGGCGGTTCCCGCTGGCGACCGCGCCGGGTCAGGCCGTCCAGCCGCCGCCCGTGAAGGAGCCAGCCCGCGCCGAGCCCGTCCTCTGCGAGGGCTGGCGCGGCTGGAAGATGAAGCAGCGCCAGGCGCCGTTCTGGATCTACGGTTCGGGACGGCTCGAGCTCGTCGTAACCGCCCCGGAGCCAACGCGCGCGTTCCTGTGGCGAGGCCGGACCCTGACGCAGCGCTTCGAGGTCGACGGGCCGACGACGCTGCGCCTCAGGCTCAATGGCGAGCGCTGGCACCTCCTGATGCTCCAGGTGCCCGAGCTCTTCGAGACCAAGCCGCCACAGGGGCTCGAGCTGGTGAAGATCCGCTACATCCCCATCGAGTGATAGCCGGCGTCGACGTAAAGGGTCGTGGCCGTGACGTTCGCCGCGTCGTCCGAGAGGAGATACGCGGCCGCGCCACCGATGTCGTCCACGCCGATCTGACGGTGGAGGGGAGCACGCTCCTCGATGATCGACTCCATGGTCGCGAAACCGGGGATCGCCCTCGCGGCCAGGGTCCTCAACGGGCCCGCGGAGATCGCGTTCACTCGGATGTTCTTCGCCCCGAGATCCCACGAGAGGTAGCGAACCGAGGTGTCGAGCGCAGCCTTCGCGACACCCATCACGTTGTAGTTCGGAACGACGCGCTCGCCGCCGAGATAGGTCATCGTCACGATCGACCCGCCACCGGCCGCCTCCATCAGGGGCTCGGCGGCACGCGCGACGGCGACGAGTGAGTACGCGCTGACGTCGAGGGCGAGCCAGAAGCGCTCACGCGGGGTATCCGTAAATCGGCCTTCGAGGTCGGCGACGTCTGCGAACGCGACCGCGTGCACCAGCAGGTCGAGGCTCCCGCCGAACGCCTCGCCGACCTCGGCGAAGACGCGTGCGACATCGTCGTCCGAGCGGACGTCGCACGACGTCACGAGCGGGCTCGACACGGACTCCGCCAGGCTCCGGACCGAGTCCTCGATCCGCTCGCCCTGGTAGGTGAAGGCGAGCGACGCGCCCTCGCCGGCGAGGCGCTGAGCGATCGCCCAGGCGATCGACCGCTTGTTCGCCACGCCGAGGACGAGCCCCCGCTTCCCGTCGAAACGCCCAGCCACGGGCCGCAGTGTATTCACGTACGGTGATCGCGTGCCGATGCGGGCGTTCGCGCACGACCTCTACAC
>JBBQXH010000293.1:0-4121 GCA_038209835.1 Gaiellales bacterium
CTCGGCGGATTCCGCGAGCCGCGGCTTCGGCGCTCCCGTCGAGTCGTACTTGTAGAGGCGCTCGTAGACCTGCTCGGCTCGCGCATCGGAGCTGTAGCTCGGGATGTTCCAGGGCGAGAGCGTGTCGGTCGCGCCGCCGTCGTTCAAGCCGACGCGGAGCTTTCCGCCAGGCACCGGTGTTCCTGCCGCGGCGGTCTCGGCCGCGGTGGCCGCAGAATCCGTGCCAGCTGCAGTCGTGCCGGCCGACGTCGTGGGCGTCGTGGATCCGTCGCCCGAACTGCCACCGCCGCACGCTGCGAGGATCGTGGGGACGGCGCCGATCGCGAGGAGCCCGACTCCTCCGCGACGGAGGAGATCACGCCGCGACAGGTTCTTCGCTGTCGAGACATTGCCGTCGAATCGAGCCTTCGCCTGCTTCGAATTCTCAGTATCCATGCTCTTCCTCCCCCGCATGACGACAGTACGTTCTACCGCTTGAGACGACCGCCGAGACAGAAAGGCGAAGTTACCACCTTCCGGTCAGGGTGTCCAGCAGGCGGACGCTCTCGGGAATCCCGGTGCCACGGGTCGTTCGGGCGCGGGCCGACCGGTCTTCTTTGACCGGGCTCGTACCGGGCTCTACGATCGCCTTCTGACACCAGCTGTTCAGCTGCTACCGCCTAGGAGAGTTACTAGGCTCACGGAGTACCACGGATGCGCATCGAGCACATCGACCTCACGTTCCTCAACCTTCCACTGGTGCATCCGGAAGGCTGGGCATGGGGACGGAGATCCTCGTACACCGTGGGCCTCGTCGAGTTGCACACCGACACCGGCATCACAGGTCTCGGAGAGGTGAACGTCTGCATGGGGCCGAACCCGAACGTGATGCGCGCGATGTTCGAGCAGATGGCAGAGAGCTTCGTGGGGGACACGCCGCTCGCTCCTCAGCGTCTGTTGTCGAGGGTCCTCGGCGCGGGTTGGTACCCGTTCCACCGCACGGCGGCCCTCGTCCTCGGCGGCCTCGAGATGGCCTGCTGGGACGCCGTCGGAAAGTACCTGCGCCAACCTGTGTCGACCTTTTTCGGAGGCTCCGTTCGTGAATCGTTCGCCTCCATGTACTACATCCAGGCGCGCGATGACCTCGAAGCCATGGTCGACATCGCTCGCGACGCCGTCAAGGAGGGTTTCCAGACCATCTACTTCAAGGTCGGTATCGGAGAGGAGCGTGACGTCGAGCTCGTTGCAAGGGTGCGCGAGGCGATCGGCTTCGGGCCGAAGATCCGGCCGGATGCGAACGAGGCATGGAGTACCGGGACGGCTGTTCGTATCCTGCGAAGGATGGCTCCCCACGTGATTGAGTACATCGAGCAGCCGATCTCGATGTTCGACATCGACGGCTTGGCGCACGTGCGCGCGGCGAGCGGCGTGGCCGTGGCGGCGAACCAGACGTCGTGGGGAGAACACGCGATCCTCGAAGTGGTCAAGAAGAACGCCGCCGACGTGATCATGACGGACCCCCACCAAGAGGGCGGGCTCCTTCCGACAAAGAAGGTGCTGGGGCTGTGCGAGATGGCGGGGCTTCCGTTCGTCAACCATGCGTACAACGCCACGACGATCACGCTCGCGGCGCACCTGCACCTGATGAGTACGTCAACCGCTTGTGTTCTTGCCATCCAGGGACACCCAGATTTCCTCGCGGACGATTACGTGACCGGGCCGCTCGACTACTCGGCTGGGACGCTCGAGATCCCGCCCGGCGTGGGTCTCGGCGTCGACCTCGATCCTGACAAGGTCGCCCGTTACCACACCAGATTCGAGGAGGAGGGTATGGCCTCGATCTATCCGACCGGGCCCGACGCGCCGATCATCACGGTTCCTTCCTGCTGACCCGCGCGTGACGTTCTCACGCTTCGAGCGGCTGGCGGCGGGCCTTACTGCCAGAGGGTGCGAGGCGGCAATTCTCGTGGGGCCCGATCACGCCATCCACATCGCGGGCTACCAGCGCTACCTCTCCGGTCTCGTCGCGGTCGTTGTTGATGGTTCCGGCCGGCGGACACTCGTCGTCCCCCGTTACGAGGTCGACGCCGCGGAGGCGACGTCGAGCGCCGATGCGGTCATCGGCTACGGGAGCCGAGACTTTCTCGACTTCGACCCGCTCCCCAAGCTGGCCGCTTGTTGCCTCGACATCGTTGCGGGCGATCGCGTCGGCTTGGCCGGTTCCACTGAGGCGTTTTCCGACGCAGCTCGCGAGGTCGTACCAATCGCCGACGTCATGCAGGACCTCCGTCGCATCAAGGACGAAGACGAACTGAGCGCGATCGCCGAGTCGTACGCGGTTGTCCTCGAGGCGCAGACCGCGGTCGAGGAGCTGGCCCCGCAGGGTGCGAGCGAGATCGAGCTCTGCTCGGCAGCCTTCAGTCGCGCCCAGGATGCCGCAGGCGCCCCGATCGAGCTGATCTCCGTTCTCGCAAGCGGGCCAAACACGGGAGCCGTCGCCGCGCCGATGCACGTCGCGGGAAGGCGGCGTGTAAAGGCCGGGGAGGCTGTTCTGTCAGATCTTGCGGTGCGAGTCCGCGGCTATTGGGCCGATACGACCCGGACACCTTTGGCTGGCCCAAACGCGGAAGTCGAGACGATACGAGCCGAGATCACGGCGATCTCGCACGAACTCGGCGCCTCACTGCGTCCCGGCATCCGTGCTTCCGCCGTGTTCGCCACCGCACAGGCCACGATTGCGGACCGCTTTCCCGATGCGGAGTTCAAACACCATGCGGGACACGGCATCGGAATCGAGGTCGGCGAGGACCCGCAACTCGTTCCCAGCGAGAGCCTGCCGCTCGAAGAGGGCATGGTCCTTGCCGTTGAGCCGGGAGTGTATTTTCCGGGAAGGCTCGGCGTCCGGGTTGAGGACGTTTACGTCGTCACACAAGCGGGTGGGGTCAGGATCGATCTGCGATGAATCCGGGCTCAAGCAGTGCTTCCGTTCTCCTTGACCACACCGCAGGCACACGGTCTGCTCCGTTATAGGATTTCTGCCGCTCATGACGCGGCCCCCGACGGATCTCGCCGAGGGCGTCTGGCAGTACCAGACGCGGCTCTGGGAGACGAACTCCCTCCTCGTGGAAGCGGGCGGCGAGACGCTGCTCTGCGATCCGGCCTGGACAGCCGCTGAGATCGACGCCATCCGTCGGCGAGCCGCCAGGACGAACGGGCAGTCCCATATTCTCATCACGCACGCCGACTACGATCACACGTGCGGGATCGGCTTCTTTCCGGAGGCAGCTGTCGTCACCGGTCATCGGACGGCCGAGGCGATCGCGAGCGGCGCCGCCACCGACGCGCTCAACGGGGCATCGGCTGAATGGGGGCTGACCTGGGAAGGAGATCTGCACGTCGACCGCGTGGTCGAGGCGGGCACGACGTTCGAGTGCGGAGGCTTCCACGTCGCCGCGATCGAGGCGCGCGGCCACGTGGCCGACGGCCTCGCGTACGCGATCCTCGACCAGGGAGTACTCGTGCCGGGCGACTATCTGTCCGGGATGACGTATCCCTTCGTCACGGCCTCGATCGCGGATGCCACCCAAACATGCAAGAGGCTCCTGTCGGCGCTCGACGAGCACGATCTGCGGTGGGTCGTGCCCGGGCACGGGCGCGCGCTCGCTCCCGAGGAGGCAGAGGAGATCGGCGAGGCGGACGTCCGCTACCTCGAGGAGCTCGCGCGCGTTGCCCGGGAAGCGACCGTCGGCGGGCTCGCGCCGAGCGATGCGCTCATCGCTGTGTACGGGGTGAACCCCCCGCGGGCGACGACACACGACTTCGAGATCTACGGCATCCGCGCCTTCAATGCCGGTAATGCACTCGCCGAGGCTGGAGGTGCCGGGTGAAGTTCGAGGGAAAGATCACCGCCCTGTGGGAACGCGCCCACCAAGCTGGGTTCCGCCCGATCATGCGAACAGGGCAGGCAGGACTCGAACCTGCAACCCTCGGTTTTGGACGTCAGGGTCGGACCACCTTCTTTGCAGGGGAAAGTCGTTGTTTGGAGCCGTGCGCGCCAACCGGCGCGCCGGTTCGCTGTAGCGTACCTAGTGTAGTGTCTCGTAAATAGCTTGACATAGTAGTCGGGGTGGGGTAGCGTCCCC